>NZ_JBIQNC010000164.1:0-11054 GCF_044462705.1 Xenophilus sp. | reverse complement strand
AGTTGGTCGGGGGGCGGTGCTGCGCCTGGCGCGGCTGCAGGTAGCGGTCCGGCGCCTGGCTGGGTACGGGGTGAGGGTTCTCGACGACCTGGATCACTTGCATGATGCGTTCTGCCATGGATGTTCTCCTGTGAACTGACAAACGGATGCGGGGCGGCGCGGGCTCATTCCGCCTTGATGCCGCGCGCCTTGATGACGCCGGCCCACATGGCGGTCTCTTCCTTCATGTACTTGGCGAAGGCCGCGGGCGTCATGGTGCTGCGCGTCATGCCCTGGGCCTTCAGGCGTGCCTGCACGTCGGGCTGCGAGAGGAAGTCGGCCGCGTCGCGCGCGAGCTGCTCGACCACCGCGGGCGGCGTGCCGGCCGGGGCCAGCATGCCGTACCAGGAGGTGACGTTCACGCCCTGGATGCCCTGCTCCGCCAGCGTCGGGATGTCGGGTGCGACCGGCGTACGCTGCGCCTCGGTGATGCCCAGCGCCACCAGCTTGCCGCTCTGCAGGTGCGGCAGCGCGGCCGGCAGGTTGGTGAACATCAGCGGCACGATGCCGCCCAGCACGTCGTTCATCGCCGGGCCGGTGCCCTTGTAGGCCACGTGCAGCAGGTCGGCGCCGGTGTGCTGCTTGAACAGCTCGCCCGCCAGGTGCAGGCCGCTGCCGATGCCGGGCGAAGCGTACGACAGGGTGCCGGGCTTGGCCTTGGCCTGCGCGACCAGGTCCTTGGCGCTCTTGATGCCGCTGGACGGCGAGGCCACCAGCACGTTGGGCGCCTTGGCCAGCATGGTGACGGGCGCGAAGTCCTTGGCGATGTCGAACGGGAAGTTCGGCATCAGCGTCGGGTTGATCGTGAGGTTGCCGGCCGGGATCAGCAGCAGCGTGTGGCCGTCGGCCTTGGCGCGCTTGACCTTGTCCATGCCGATGTTGCCGGCCGCGCCGGGGGCGTTGTCCACCACGGCCGGCTGGCCGTAGCGCTTGGTCAGGCCCTCGGCCATCACGCGGGCCAGGGTGTCCACCGGCCCGCCCGGCGGGAAGGGCGAGATGATGGTGAACTTGTCGCTGCTCAGCAGCTTGGCGGCCTCGGGGTTGGCCTGCGGGAACGCGGGGAGGGCCAGCGCGACGAGCGTGGCGGCGATGAAAGACTTGCGCAGCATGGGGGAGATCACTTCTTCTCGGTCAGGAATTTGCCGCCGGCCTCGATGCCTTTCTGGCGGCGGGTATGGCCGTCCAGGCCGCCGTCCACGGCCCATTCGGCGAACACGGTGGGGCCGGGCTCGAACTCGCGCGGCTGCCACTCGGCGGTGAGCTGGTCTTCGTCGGCGTAGTACTCGATCAGGCCGCCGGCGGGGTTCCGGAAGTACCAGAAGTAGGCCGAGGACACCGGGTGGCGGCCCGGGCCGAGCTGGGTCTCCCAGCCGCAGCGCGAGAAGTGCAGGCCGCCGCCGAACACCTCGTGGATGTCGCGCACGGTGAAGGCCACGTGGTTGACGCCGCGCTTGCCGGTGGGCAGTTGCAGCAGGAACAGGTCGTGGTGGCCGCCCTCGGGCGCGCAGCGCATGAAGGCGCCGCGGTTCGGGTAGCGGTCGGACGAGACGAAGCCGAGGCGGCTGGCGTAGAAAGCCTCCACCGCTTTCACGTCGGCCACGAAGAACACCACGTGGCCCACCTCGATGGGTGTGGCGCGCTCGTAGATCGGCGCGGGCTGGTTGATGCGGGTCCTGCTGCTCCAGGTGTTCATCACCCCGCTCTGGAGCTCCGGCAGCTCGCGCTTGCGCGTGACCTGCAGGCGCACCGCCAGGCCGTTGGGGTCGGTGCAGCCGATGCGGCGCGCGCCGTCCACCTGGCCGTCGATGAAGCCGGGCTCGCTGCGGATGGCGTCGGCAAAGCGGGCCAGGTCGGCCTCGGTCTCGACGCCCCACACCACCTCGCGCAGGGTGGGGCCTTCCTCGATGGCCGGCGGCAGGCCGGGCTTGTCCATGGCGGCCACCACCACGCGGCAGCCGTTGAGGCATTCGAAGACGAGTTCGTCGGCGCTTTCCGCCGCCAGGGTCAGGCCCCAGTCCTGGAAGAAGCGGCGCGAGAGCGGCAGGTCGTCGGTGCCGTAGGTGATCTGGTCGATGCCGAGAACGCTCATGGCTCGGTTCCTCAGTTGGCCCAGGGGATGGGCTGGTCGTTGGTGCCCCAGTACATGCTCTTCTGCTCCATGTACTGGAAGATGCCCTCGCGCCCCTTCTCGCGGCCCAGGCCCGAGTCGCGCCAGCCGCCGAAGGGCGTGGAGACGGAGAACTGCTTGTAGGTGTTGACCCAGACCGTGCCGGCCTGCACCGCGCGGCCGAGCTTCCAGGCGCGCTTGAAGTCGCGGCTCCACACGCCGGCGGCCAGCGCGTAGATGCTGTCGTTGGCCTGCGCGATCAGCTCCTCCTCGGTGTCGAAGGGCATCGCCACCAGCACCGGGCCGAAGATTTCTTCCTGCGTGATGCGGGCGTCGTTGGTCAGGCCCTCGAGGATGGTGGGCGTGTAGAAGTAGCCCTTGTCGAATGCAGCGCCGTGCGGGCGCACGCCGCCGGTGCGGATGCGGCCGCCTTCGCTGACACCCAGGTCCACGTAGCGCTCGATGCCCTCGCGGTGCTTGGCGGTGATGAGCGGGCCCATCTGCGTGCGTTCGCTGGCCGGGTCGCCCACGCGCAGGTTCTTGGCGGCCTCGGCCACGCGCGTGACGAACTCGTCGTAGATGCTGCGCGCGACGAACAGGCGCGAACCCGCGATGCACGACTCGCCCGAGCTGCTGAAGATGCCGTAGAGCACGCCGTTGACGGCGTGGTCGAGGTCGGCGTCTTCCAGCACCATCGTCGGCGACTTGCCGCCCAGCTCCAGCGAGACCGGCATCATCTTGTCGGCCGCGATGTGGGCGATGTGCTTGCCGGTGGTGGTGCCGCCGGTGAAGGAGACGCGCTTGACCAGCGGATGCTTGGTGATGGCGTCGCCGATGACCGAGCCCTTGCCCGGCAGCACGCTGACGATGCCCTTCGGCACGCCCGCCTCCTCGCAGATCCGCGCCAGTTCCAGCGCCATCAGCGGCGTCACCTCGGCGGGCTTGACCACCACGGCGTTGCCGGCCGCCAGCGCGGGCGCGAGCTTCTGCGCCTCGCTGGCGATGGGCGAGTTCCACGGCGTGATGGCGGCGACGACGCCCATCGGCTCGTGCACGCTCATCGTCACGTAGGCGCCGCGCGAGGGGGTGATGGTGTCTTCCAGCGTCTCCAGCGCGGCGGCGAAGAACTGGAAGGTGCCGGCGGCGCTGGCCACCAGCGCACGCGTCTCGCTGATCGGCTTGCCGTTGTCCAGGCGCTGCTTCTGCGCCAGGTCTTCGGCGCGCTCGCGGATGATGGCGGCCACGCGGTGCAGCACGGCGGCGCGCACGTGCGGCAGCATCTGCGCCCAGCCGCTGGTGCGGAAGGCCTGGTCGGCGCGGGCGATGGCCTCCTCCACGTCGGCCAGGCTGGCGGCCTTCAGGCGGGCGATGGGCTCGCCGGTGGCGGGGTACAGGCTCTGGTATTCGTCGCCGCCGCCCAGGCGCCATTCGCCGGCCACGTTGATGGGGAGCAGTTCAAGCTGGGACATCGTGGTGCTCTCTTTATCGGGGTCAGATGACAAGCGGAGCGGCACGGCTGCGCAAGGCCCGCACCGCGCTGTAGACCGTCAACGCCGAAGTCTTCGGGTTGGCCGCCAGCGCCTGGTTGCGCATCGTCAGCTCGAAGCGGCCGAAGGCGCCTGCGGCCTCGACCTGGTGCACGTTCTCGCTCACGCCGGGGTCGGCGATCAGGCGCACCGTGGTGCGGTCCAGGCCCAGGCCGGCCAGCGAGACGGTGGCCGCCACGTTGGCGTTCTTCGGATAGAGGCGCGCGGCCTCGCGCGCGCTGCCCTCGAAGATCACCGTCTCGGCAGCGAGCGCGGCCAGGTCGCGGCCTTCTTCAGCGGGCGTGCCGGTCCAGGCATGGGGCGGCTTGCGACCGGTGTAGCGCACCGTCTCCAGCCCGCCGATGCGGGCCGCGGCCAGCGCGTCGATGGCGCCGATGGCGCCGGCGATGAGCTGCGCCTGCGTGCCGCCTTCGCGGGCGGCGGCTTCCAGCTGCTCGGGCAGGCCGGGTGCCGACAGGGCGCCCACCGAGGCCACGATGGCGGGCAGGCCGCGCCGCAGCGCCGGCAGCACGTGCTGCTCGATGGCGGCGTGGCCGGCGGCCTCGACCACCAGGTCGATGCCCTCGGCCGGCACGGCCTGCACCACCTGCGCCTGCGGCGCGAGCCTCTGCACCGCGGCCTGGGCCGCATCGGCGCCTTCGGCCGGCACCACGATGGCGGCCACGCTCAGGCCGGCATCGTCCTTCACCAGTTCCAGCAGCGAGGTGCCGATGGCACCGCAGCCGATCAGGGCGAATCGCACGGTCATGGTGTCGTCCTCAGGCCGCCGGGGTGGCGGGGACCTGGTCCAGCTTGTTCACCGGCGGGCCGGCGAAGTTGGTCTTGAAGCCGCCGATGGCGCGCATGTCGATCTCCAGCAGGAAGGGGCCCTTCTTCGCCCAGGCGGCGTCCAGCACCGCCGGTAATTCATCCAAGTTCTGCACGCGGGCGTGCGGCAGCCGGATCGAGGCGCACAGTTGCGCGTAGTCCGGCGTGTGCAGTTCCACGTAGCAGCGGCGGCCGCCGTACGAGGCGTCCTGGATGTTCTGGATCACGCCGTAGCGCTGGTCGTTCATCAGCACGATCAGGGCGTCGCACTGCTCCTGCACCAGCGTGGCGAGTTCGCCCAGGTTCAGGATGAAGCCGCCGTCGCCCGCCAGGCCCAGCGTCTTGCGGCCCGAGCCCGTCTCGGCGGCGCCGATGGCCGCGCCGATGGCCATGGGCATGCCCATGCCGATGCCGCCGCCGGTGGCGTGCACGCCCGCATCGGGCTCGAAGAAGCGCAGCTCGCGGTTGCCCCAGGTGCTGTTGGACACCGTGACGTCGCGCACCCAGTTGAAGTTGCGCCCGGCCACCTGCTGCAGCTGCTGCACCAGCGCGCCGTAGGGGCCCAGGCCGTCGCGCAGCGTGGCGACCACCTCGTCGTGCGTCCTGCGCAGGTCGGCCAGCAGTTCCGGGTCGGCCTTGTAGCCGCGCTTTTCCAGGCGGTCGGCCAGGCCGGCGAGCGCCAGGGCCGAGTCCCCGCAGACGAAGCCGTCGTCGGCATAGCAGCGGCCGGACTGCGCGGCGTCCACGTCGACGCGCAGCAGCGGGCGCGGCAGCTTCAGTTCGTACTTGAGTGTCTCGTTGCTGCGCAGGCGCGAGCCGACCACCAGCATGGCGTCGCAGCGCTGGTAGAAGGCTTCCACCGGCTTCTGGATGTTGTAGGCGCCCAGCGAGGCCGGGTCGTCCTCGGCCACGATGCCGCGGCCCTGCACGGTGGTGACGATGCCGAAGCCCAGCGCCTTCAGGCGCGCCACCTCGGCGCGGGCATGGCGGGCGCCGCCGCCCAGCCACAGCAGCGGGCGCTTCGCGGCGGCCAGCCGGTCGGCCAGCGCGTCGAGCGCGGCCTCGGAGGGCACGGCCACTGCGACCGGCAGCGGCGCGAGGTCGGCCGGCATGTCGATCACCGTCTGCTGGATGTCGATCGGGATCTCGACGCTCACCGGGCCGGTGGGCGCCGTGAGCGCGGCCTGCACCGCGGCCTTGAGCGTGGACAGGCAGGTCTCGGCGCTGCGCACGCGGAAGGCGGCCTTGGAGACGGCGCCCAGCATGGTGAGCTGGTCCGGCGCCTCGTGGATGTACGACAGCTTCTGGTCGAGGTACTGCGTCTCGATCTGGCCGGTGATGTGCAAGAGCGGCGTGCCGGCGGTGTAGGCCTCCACCAGGCTGCCGGCGATGTTGCCGGCGGCCGGGCCGGTGCTGGTGATGGCCACGCCCAGGCTGGAGGTGGAGCGGGCGTAGGCGTCGGCCATGTTGCCCGCGCCGGCCTCGCCGCGCGCCATCACGAAGCGGGTCTTCCCGCGCTGCGCGAAGGCGTCCAGGATCGGCATGTTGTGGATCGAGATCACGCCGAAGGCGGCCTTGACGCCGCACTGTTCGAGGAAGGCGGCGACGACGGCGCCGACGGTGACTTGCTGTGGGGTGTTCTTAGGCATGGCGGGAATGGCCTCCGGAGATGTCGATGTGGCTGCCACTCGTGTACGAGGCGAACGGCGAGACGAGGAAGGTGAGCGCGCGCGCGGCTTCGACCGGAAGCCCGAGGCGGCCCAGGGGGATGTGTTTCTTCGCGGCCAGCTCGGCGCTCCAGGCGGCCCAGTCCTGCGACTTGTCCTCGCGCGCCTCGAAGCGGCGGCGCCACTGGCCGGACTCGACCAGGCCGATGAGGATGCCGTTGACGCGCACGCCCTGCGGCGCGAACTCGGTGGCCAGCGAGCGCACCAGGTTCAGGATGCCGGCGCGCGCCGCCGAGGTGGCGACCATGTGCGGCTCGGGCTGGCGCGCCAGCAGCGAGTTGGCGCAGGCGATGGCGGCATCGCCCAGGCGCTGGCGCTCGGCCGCGAGCTGCGGCAGGAAGGCGCGGGTCGGGTGGATGATGGAGAAGAACTTCAGCTTCAGCTCGTCCATCCAGGCCTGGTCGTCGGTGTCGGCGAAGGTGGACACGCGGCCCTGCCCGGCGTTGTTGACCAGCATGGCGGCCGGGCCCAGCGCGGCCTGGCTGGCGGCGGCGAAGGCTTTCACCGATGCGGCATCGAGCACGTCGCAGGGCTGGGCGAACAGCTTCGCGCCGGGGAACTGCGTGCGCAGCCGCGCCACGGCGTCGTCCAGGCGCTCGGCGCTGCGGCCGCACAGGGCCACGGCGGCGCCGGCGGCCAGCAGCACCTCGACGGTGGCCAGGCCGATGCCCGAGGAGCCGCCGGTGACCACGGCAGTGCGGCCGGCCAGCGCGTCGGGGGCGAGGAACAGCGGCGCGGCCATCACAGGCCCCGGCCGCGCAGCGGCACCACGTTGCGGCCGCTGGCCGCGGGCGCGTAGTTCAGCAGCGCCGACAGCTCGTCGGCCGCCTCGCGCACTTCCTTGACCAGTTCCTCGACGCGGCTCTCGTCGATGTGGCCGGAGGTCACGGTCATGCCCAGCGCCGCCACGACGTTGCCCGTGTGGTCGCGCACCGGGGCGGCGATCGTGGAGATGTTGGTCTCGAAGAAGCCCTCGCCCAGCACGTAGCCGCGCTGGCGGTCGGCCTGCACCATGTCGAACAGCTCGACGGCGGTGCGCGGCGTGTTCGGCGAGAAGCTCTCCAGGTGCTCTTCCGGGTACAGCTCGCGCAGTTGCGGCAGGCTCAGGTCTTCCAGCAGGATGCGGCCGAGCACGGTGGCGTGCGCCGGCAGGCGGGTGCCGACGTTGACCGAGCTGGCGAACAGCGATTGCGGCGACGGCGGCGAGACCTTGGCGACGTAGACGATGGAACGGCCGTCGCGCACCACCAGGTTGGTCGGGTAGCGCGAGGCCTGGCTCAGGCGCTCCAGCAGCGGCAGGCCCAGTTCGTTGAGCGGCAGCGCGGCCAGGTATTCGAAGCCCAGGCGCAGCACCGCCAGGCCCAGGCGGTACTCGCGGCCGCCCTCCGTGCGCTCGATGAAGCCCAGGTTCTCCAGCGTGCTGAGCAGGCGGAAGACGGTCGAGCGCGGCAGCTTGAAGCGGCGTGCCAGCTCCGGCGCGGTGAGCGTGCGGTTCTCGCGGCTGAACTCGCCCAGCATGCGCAGGCCGCGCTCCAGCGCCGGCACGTTGTAGCGGTCGGCGCCCTCGTCCGCCGGCTCGTTCGCTTCCTGGATGGCGTCGTCGTTCATGGCTTCGTCGTTGTCGTTGTTGCGTTGTCGTTCGTTCAGCGGGCGGCGTGCTCCAGCACGCGGCCCAGCAGTGCGGCGACGGCCTGCGGCCGCTCCACGTACGAGGCATGCCCCGCGTCGGCGATGGATTCGAGCGGCACGCCGCAGCGCCGCGCCACCTCGGCGCAGCCGGCCGGCGGCGTGACGACGTCCAGCGCGCCGCAGGCCACGGTGGTCGGCACGGCGGCCGGCAGGTCGGCCAGCAGGTCGCCGCCGCACAGCAGCTCGATGGCCTGGCGATAGCCGCGCTCGTGCAGGCGCGCCATGTTCCAGCGCACCCACTGGCGGGCCAGCGGCGAAGCATGCTCTGACACCAGCCGGCCAGAGCGCTTCGCGGCCATGCCGGCGATGCCCAGCTCCTGGAGCGAGGCGAGGCGTTCGGCATGCACCCGTGCGCGGTCGGCCTCGCGGCCCGGCGCGCCGTAGCCCTGGGCCGGGCTGATCAGCACCAGCGCGGCGATGCGCTCGCTGCGCTGCGCGGCGGGCGCCGCCATCAGCGCGCCCAGCGAATGGCCCACCAGCACGCAGCGCGCGATGCCCAGCGCGTCGAGCAGTTCGTGCAGGCGCTGCGCATAGTCGGCGCCGCGCGGCGCGTCCATCGGCAGCGGCGTCGAGTCGCCATAGCCCGGCGCGTCCCAGGCGATCAGCCGCGTGCGCGGCGCGAGGACCTGCGCCGCCTCCAGCCACGAGGCCGAGCCCGAGCCGATGCCGTGCAGGCACACCAGCGGCAGCCCGGCGCCCTCGCCGCATTCGCGCACCGAGACCTGCGCGCCCCCGCCCACCGCGACGGCGCGCGCGGGAAAGCGCAGCGACAGCCGTTCGAGGGCGTCGGCAGGCAGTTCGGCGAAGGCGTCGGTGCTCATGGCGTCGGTGCGGCGCGGCGGTTCAACGCTTGATCTTGGACAGCGGGTGCTCGGGCGGGTAGGTCGGCGTGATGGGCTTCTTGGCGCCCAGCATCACGCACATCAGCGCATCCTCGTCGCCGATGTTGATCTCCTCGCGGTACACGCCGGGCGGCACCGAGACCAGGTCGCGGTCGGTCAGCACGGTCTCGTAGCGCTCGCCCTCGGGCGTGGTCAGCACCAGCTTGAGCTTGCCGCGCATGACGAAGAAGACCTCCTCCACGTCGGTATGGATGTGCGGCGGGCCTTCGTGGCCGGCCGGGATCACCATGGTCGAGAAGGTGAAGTGCTCGGCAGGCACGGTGTTCATGTCGGCCGACACGCCGGTGCCGCCGGTGCCCAGGTAGCGCATCTGCGCGCGGCGGAACTTCGGGTCGTAGTCGGCCTGGAACTTCAGCGCGTTCCAGTCGTACTTGCGGGTGGCGTAGCGCGCGATGCGCGTGGTCATCCAGTCCTCGAAGCTGGCGCCCTCGGGGCGGGTCCAGCTGGGCTTGTCGGCTTCCATCTGCTGTTGGACGGACAGATCGGTCATGGGGAGCTCCTTCAGTGGTCGAGTGGGAACGGAATCAATGCATCACGAAGCCGCCGTTGACGGCGAGCAACTGGCCCGTGACGAAGCGGGAGAGGCCCGACAGCGCGAACAGCACCGCGCCGCAGACGTCGGCCGCCTGCTGCTCGCGCGGCAGCGCGCGGCCTTCGAGGTATTTCTCGTGGCGTGCCTTGGGCACGTATTCGGTGGCCTCCACCAGCGTGAGGCCGGGCGCCACCGCGTTGACGGTGATGCCGTCGCCGCCCCATTCGCGGGCCAGCGAGCGCGTCATGGCGATGACGGCGCCCTTGCTGGCGGCGTAGGCCAGCAGGTTGGGCGCGCCCCACAGGGCCGTGTCGGACGCCAGGTTGACGATGGCGCCGCGGCCGCCCTGCGCCAGCGCGGCGCGGCAGGCGCGGCCCATCAGCCAGGTGCCGCGCACGTTGACGTCCATCACCCGGTCCCAGGTGTCGATCTGCAGCGCGTGGGCGTCCTTGCCGCCGGAGTTGGTGATGGCGGCGTTGTTGACCAGCCCGTCCAGCCCGCCCAGCAGGCGCACCGACTCGGCGGCGCAGTGCTCGATGGAGGCCGGATCGCACAGGTCCAGCGCCAGCGCCTGCACGTCGAAGCCCTGCCCGCGCAGCGCGGCGGCCTCGTCTTGGGCCAGGTCGGCCAGCACGTCGGCGATGACCACGCGGCCGCCGGCCGTGGCGATGGACCGGGCGAAGGCCAGGCCCAGCCCGCGCGCGGCGCCGGTCACCAGCACGCGCCGGCCCTTGAGCAGGTCGCGCGGCAGGTCGGCCAGCAGCGCCTGCAGGCTCTGGGGATCGGCGATGCCCTGGATGTCGCTCATCGTGCGGCTCCTTCTTCTGTCGCGTGCGCTGCCGGCGCTCAGTCGGCCGTGATGTTGAGCTCCTTCACCACGCGGGTGAAGCGCTCGAGATCGGCGAGGGTGGTCTTGGTCAGCGTCTCCGGCGGGCCGCCCACCGGCAGCACGCCAAGCATCTTCATCTTCGCCGTCACCTCGGGCTGGCGCATGATCTCGTTGATCTGCGCGTTCAGCCTGGACACCACCTCGGGCGGCATGCCCTTGGGGCCGTACAGGCCGTTCCAGGCCGAGACCTCCACGCCCTTGTAGCCCAGTTCGGCCAGCGTGGGAACCTGCGGCGCCAGCGGCGTGCGCTCGGCCTGGGCCACGCCCAGCAGGCGCATCTTGCCGTCGGCCAGGTAGGGCTCGACCGGGCCGTAGGTCATCCAGGTCAGCGGCACGTGGCCGCCGGCCACGTCGGTCAGCACCGGCGCCACGCCGCGGTAGGGCACGTGGCGGAAGTTGGCGCCGGTAGCCTTGTTGAACATCTCGCCCAGCACGTGCATCGGCGAGCCGCTGCCGGGGCTGCCGTAGGCCAGCTCGGACTTCTTCGACTCCTCCATCGCCTCCTTGAGCGTGCGCGCCTTGGTGCCGGGGCCGGCCGCGATGAACAGCGGCTGCGCACCCACCTGGATGATCGGCGTGAAGCCGTTGCGCACGTCGTAGGCCGCGCTGGGCGCCGTCTTGAGCACGAGCTGGGCCATGGCGAAGGTGTTGGGCGCCATCAGCAGCGTGTAGCCGTCGGGTGCGGCCTTGGCCACGTAGCCGCTCCCGATGATGCCGCTGGCGCCCGGCTTGTTCTCCACCAGCACCGGCTGGCCCAGGCGGGCCTGCAGCCGCTCGGCGAAGACGCGGGCCAGCGCGTCGGTGTCGCCGCCGGC
>NZ_JBIQNC010000163.1:0-11082 GCF_044462705.1 Xenophilus sp. | reverse complement strand
AACGCCATCTACCAGGGCGGCGGCTTCACCGCCCAGGGCCCCTTCGGCGACTGAGAGACCGGCCGTGACGGCGGAACTCGTGCTCGACGCGCGCAACGGCACCGGCGAGAGCCCGGTGTGGCACGCCGCCGAACAGGCGCTGTACTGGGTGGACATCCCCGCGCGGGCGATCCACCGCTGGTCGCCGGCGGACGGCCACCGCCGATGGACCACCGGCGAGATGCCCGCCTGCATCGCGGCGCACGCCGGCCGGCCGGGCCAGTGGGTGGCGGGCATGGAAAGCGGCATCTTCGCGCTGCAGCTCGGCGACGACGGCCGCGCCGCGGCGACGCCGCTGGCCACCGTCGCGCACGCGGCGCCGGCCATGCGCTTCAACGACGGACGCTGCGACCGCCAGGGCCGCCTGTGGGCCGGCACCATGTGCCTGGACATGGCCGCCGCGATGCGCGCCGGCGCGTGGTACCGCTTCGGCGCCGGCGACGACGCCCTGCCTCCCCGGCTCACCGGCTTCATCGTCCCCAACGGCCTGGCCTTCAGCCCCGACGGCCGCACCATGTACCTGTCGGACTCGCACCCCGAGGTGCAGGCGGTGTGGGCCTTCGACTACGACACCGACAGCGGCACGCCCGCGAACCGGCGCCTGTTCGTGGACATGGCGCCCCTGCCCGGCCGCCCGGACGGCGCCGCCGTGGACGTGGACGGCTGCTACTGGATCTGCGGCAACGACGCCGGCCTGGTGCACCGCTTCACGCCCCAGGGGCGGCTGGACCGCTCGCTGGCCCTGCCCGTGAAGAAGCCCGCCATGTGCGCCTTCGGCGGGCCGCGGCTGGACACGCTGTACGTGACCTCGATCCGCCCCGGCGGCGACCTGTCCGGCCAGCCGCTGGCCGGCGGCGTGTTCGCGCTCGATCCGGGCACCCAGGGCATCGCCGAACCGGCCTTCGCCGGCTGAATCCGCACAACGACTCACAACACCACCACCAAGAAGGAAAGAGGAAGGCAAACATGATCAAGAACACCCTGATCGCATTGGCGGCCGCCGCCGGCTGCCTGGCCGTGCAGGCGCGCGAATTCCGCTCCGCCGACGTGCACAACAGCGACGACTACCCCACCGTGGCGGCGGTCAAGCACATGAGCCAGCTGCTGGAGCAGCGCAGCGGCGGCAAGTACAGGATCAAGGTCTTCAACAAGAGCGCGCTGGGCTCGGAGAAGGAGACGCTGGACCAGGTCAAGATCGGCGCGCTGGAGATGAACCGCGTGAACATCAGCGCGCTCAACTCCATGTGCCCGAAGACGCTGGTGCCCACCATGCCCTTCCTCTTCGACTCCATCGCCCACATGCGCAAGACGCTGGACGGCCCCGTCGGCGACGAGATCCTCAAGGGCTGCGAGCACGAGGGCCTGGTGGGCCTGGCCTTCTACGACAGCGGCGCGCGCTCCATCTACGCCAAGAAGCCCGTCAGGACCGTGGCCGACACCAAGGGCATGAAGATCCGCGTGCAGCAGTCCGACCTGTGGGTGGCGCTGGTCGGCGCCATGGGCGCCAACGCCACGCCGATGCCGGCCGGCGAGGTCTACACCGCGCTCAAGACCGGGCTGATCGACGCGGCCGAGAACAACATCCCCTCCTACGAGGGTTTCAAGCACTACGAGGCGGTGAAGTTCTACTCGCACACCGAGCACTCCATGGCGCCGGAGGTGCTGGTCATCTCCAAGGTGATCTTCGACAAGATGTCGAAGGCCGACCAGGACCTGTTCCGCCAAACGGCCAAGGATTCGGTGGCGTTCCAGCGCCAGAAGTGGGACGAGCAGGAGGCCAAGGCGCTGGACATCGTGGTCAAGGCCGGCTCCACCATCGTCAAGGACGTGGACAAGGCCTCCTTCAAGGCCGTGATGCAGCCGGTGTACGACAAGTTCATCACCACGCCGGACCTCAAGCGCCTGGTCAAGGCCGTGCAGGACGGCAAGTGAGCCACCCGCTGGAGGAACTGGCGGCAGGCCTGCCCGCGCCGCAGGCGCAGCGGCCCGCGGCGCGCGGCGCCTACACGCGCCTGTGCGCCGCGTTGTCCAAGGCCAGCCTGCTGCTGGCCGTGGCGATGCTCATCGCCATCATCGTCTGCGTGCAGTACCAGGTGGTGGGCCGCTACGTGTTCAACGACACGCCCACCTGGGCCGAGGGCCTGGCGCTGCAGCTGGTGCTCTACGTCACGGCGCTGGCCGTGGCGGTGGGCGTGCGTGATGCGGGCCACATCGGGCTGGAGTCGCTCGTCTCGCTGCTGCCCGAGGGGCCGCGCCTGAAGCTGGAAGTGCTGATCCACGCGCTGGTGGCGCTGTTCGGCGCCATCATGGCCTTCAGCGGCTGGCAGTGGACCGTGCTCAAGTGGAGCGACATGAAGCCCATGATGCACGTGCCCGTGGGCATGGACTACCTGGCGCTGGTGGTGGCGGGCGCGCTGATCGTGATGTTCTCCATCGAGCACATCATCGCCCTGCTGCGCGGGGAGGACGTGGAGCCGGCCTGGCACTGAGGCCGCCGCCACGCACGCGCACAAGACAACAACAACTGGAAAAGAACGGAGACGTCCGGTGGAACTGGCGGTACTTTCCCTGAGCTTCCTGGCGCTGCTGGTGCTGGGCGTGCCGGTGGCCTTCTCGATCGGGCTGGCCTCGGTGGCCACGGTGCTGTATGCGGGCCTGCCCGTGGCGGTGGTGTTCCAGAAGATGGTCGGCGGCATGCAGATCTTCAGCTTCCTGGCCATCCCCTTCTTCGTCTTCGCCGGCGAGCTGATGCTCTACGGCGGCATCGCGCAGCGCATCGTGCGCTTCGCCAACAGCCTGGTGGGCCACGTGCGCGGCGGCCTGGGCATGAGCAACGTGGTGGGCTGCACGCTCTTCGGCGGCGTGGCGGGCTCGCCGGTGGCCGACGTCTCGGCCATGGGCTCCGTGATGATCCCGCTGATGAAGAAGGAGGGCTACGACGCCGACTACGCCGTGAACGTGACCACGCACGCGGCCCTGGTCGGTGCGCTGATGCCCACCTCGCACAACCTGATCATCTTCACGCTGGCCACCACCGGCATCGCCTCGGTCAGCGTGCTGAGCCTGATCCTCGCGGGCCTGGTGCCGGCGCTGCTGCTGACGCTGTGCAACCTGGGCGCCGCCTACTGGGTCGCCATCCGGCGCGGCTACGCGATCCGCGGCGCCTTCCCGGGCTGGGGCGAGGTGCTCGCCTCCTTCGTCGCGGCGCTGCCGGGGCTGCTGATCGTGGCGATCATCCTGGTGGGCATCCTCTCGGGCGTGTTCACGGCCACCGAGTCGGCCGCCACCGCCGTGCTGTGGGCGCTGCTGGTCACGGTGCTGGTGTACCGCTCGCTCTCCTGGAAGGACTTCCTCAAGGCCTGCGCCAAGGCCTGCAAGACCACCGGCATCGTGCTGCTGCTGATCGGCATCAGCTCGGCCTTCGGCTACTTCATGGCGCTGTACGAGGTGCCGCAGAAGACCGGCGAGCTGATGACCAGCGTCTCCAGCAGCCCCTGGGTGATCTTCCTGATGATCAACGTGCTGCTGTTCCTGCTCGGCACCTTCCTGGACATGGCGGCCACGATCCTGATCTGCACGCCCATCTTCCTGCCCATCGCCATGCAGTTCGGCATGAGCCCGGTGCAGTTCGGCATCGTCATGCTGATCAACTGCGCGCTGGGCCTGAACACGCCGCCCGTGGGCACCACGCAGTTCATCGGCTGCGCCATCGGCGGCGTCTCGGTGGGGCAGGTGATGCGCTCCATCCTGCCCTTCTACGGCGCGCTGACCCTGTGCCTGCTGCTCGTGACCTACGTGCCGCTGTTCTCCACCTGGCTGCCCACCCTTTTGAACGCGCCGCTGAAGTAGCGCTGCTTTCCGTCTGCCATGCCCACGTCCCACGCCATCCGCCACGTCCGCATCACGCCCATCGCCTTCCGCGATCCGCCGCTGCTCAACGCGGCGGGCATCCACGAGCCCTGGGCGCTGCGCTCCATCATCGAGATCGAGACGGCCTCGGGCCGCGTCGGCATCAACGAGAGCTACGGCGACCAGCCCATGCTCGACGCCCTGGCCAAGGCCGCGCCGGCCCTGGCGGGGCTGTCGCCGTGGGCGCTCAACGAGATGGAGCAGCGCGTCGCGGCGCTGGTCGCGCCGCCGGCGCAGACGGCCTCCGAGTTCCTGGACCAGCAGGTCTCGCTGGCGCCGGGCACCCACGTCTCCAAGACGGTCGCGAAGGTCGTCAGCGCCTTCGAGGTGGCGATGCTCGACCTGCAGGGCCAGCTCGCGCAGGCGCCCGTGGTCGACCTGCTGGGCGGCGCGGCCCGCGACAGCGTGCCCTTCTCCGCCTACCTCTTCTACAAGTACGCCGAGCACATCGACAGGCCCTACGCGCCCGACGCCTGGGGCGAGGCGCTCACGCCGCAGCAGCTCGTCGCCCAGGCGCGGCGCATGATCGGGCAGCACGGCTTTCGCAGCATCAAGCTCAAGGCCGGCGCGCTGCCGCCCGAGCAGGAGGCGGCCGGCATCCTGGCCCTGGCCGACGCCTTCCCGGGCACGCCGCTGCGCATCGACCCCAACGGCAACTGGACGGTGGACACCAGCCTGAAGATCGTGCGGCAGCTGCGCGGCGTGCTCGAGTACTACGAGGACCCGGCCCCGGGCCTGGAGGGCATGGCCGCCGTGGCGCGCGAGTGCGACGTGCCGCTGGCCACCAACATGGTGGTCACCGACTTCGCCGAGTTCCGCCGCAACGCCGACATGGGCTGCCCGGTGAAGATCGTGCTGAGCGACCACCACTACTGGGGCGGCCTGCGCGCGACGCAGCGGCTGTCCACCCTGTGCCGGACCTTCGACCTCGGCCTGTCCATGCACAGCAACTCCCACCTCGGCGTCAGCCTGGTGGCGATGACGCACCTGTGCGCCAGCGTGCCGCTGCTGACCTACGCCTGCGACACGCACTACCCGTGGCAGGACGAGGAGGTCATCGAAGGCGGCCGGCTGCGCTTCGACCAGGGCAGCCTGCGCGTTCCCACCGCGCCGGGCCTGGGCGTCGCGCTGGACCGCGAGGCGCTCGCCCGCCTGCACGACAACTACCTGCGCTGCGGCATCCGCCACCGCGACGACCTGGCGCAGATGCGCAAGTACGACCCTGCCTTCACCGGCAGGCAGCCCCGTTTCTGAATGCGCCACCCACGCCGACGACAACAGGTGGCCACCGCGCGCACGCGCTGCGCACTTCCTTTCCTTCCCATCCCACACAGGAGACTTTCCATGCAACGCCGCACGCTGATCCATCGCTCGCTCGCCGCCGGCACCCTGCTGCTGGGCGGCGCGTTCGCCGCCCTGCCCGCCGCGGCCCAGGGCGCCTGGCCCACGGGCAAGGCCATCACCTACATGGTGCCCTTCCCGCCCGGCGGCAACACCGACACCCTGGCGCGCGTCATCGCCCAGCCGCTGGGCACGGCGCTGGGCACGCCGGTGGTCATCGAGAACAAGGGCGGCGCCGGCGGCAGCGTGGGTTCGGCCATCGTCGCGCGCGCGCCGGCCGACGGCTACACCATCCTGGGCGGCACCATCAGCTCGCACTCCATCAACGTGAGCCTGTATTCCAAGCTGGACTACGACCCCGTCAAGTCCTTCACGCCGGTGGCCATGCTGGGCTCGGGCCCGCTGGTGCTGGTGGTGCCCTCCGCCAGCCCCTACAAGACGCTCGACGACGTGCTGGCCGCCAGCAAGGCCAAGCCGGGCGGCCTGTCCTCGGCCTCGCCGGGCACCGGCACGTCGCCGCACATGGCGCTGGAGCTGCTGGCCTACCAGTCGGGCGTGAAGTTCACGCACGTGCCCTACAAGGGCAGCGGCCCCGCCGTGCAGGACGTGGTCGGCGGCCAGGTGGACATGATGTTCGACACCACGCTGATCGTCGGCCCGCACATCCAGTCCGGCAAGCTGCGCCCCATCGCCGTGAGCAGCTCGAAGCGCGTGGACTCGCTGCCCGACGTGCCGACCATCGCCGAGGCCGGCCAGAAAGGCTTCGACATGGGCTCCTGGCAGGCCGTGTTCGCGCCGGCGGGCACGCCCAAGCCCATCGTGGACCGGCTGCACGCCGAGATCATGAAGATCATCGCCACGCCCGAGGTGCAGGCGCGTCTGAAGGGCTTCGGCATGGTGCCCTCCACCATGACGCCCGCCGAACTCGGCGAGTACCAGAAGGCCGAGGTCGCCAAGTGGGCACAGGTGATCAAGGCGGCCGGCATCAAGGCCGAATGAACGCCCGCCCGGCGGCGGGCATCCGGGCGCCCCTGTACATCCGGATGCACGAGGCCGACAACGTCGCCATCGTGGCCAACGACGGCGGCCTGCCGGCCGGCACCGTGTTCCCCTGCGGCCTGACGCTGGTGGACAGGGTGCCGCAGGCGCACAAGGTGGCGCTGGCGGACATCCCCGAGGGTGCGCCGGTGCGCCGCTACGGCGTGGCGATCGGCTACGCGCTGAAGGACCTGCCGCGCGGCAGCTGGGTGCACGAGCGCCTGCTGCGCATGCCCGAGGCGCGCGCGCTGGAGGGCCTGCCCATCGCCACCGTGCGGCCGCCCGCGCAGCCGCCCCTGGAGGGCTTCACCTTCGAGGGCTACCGCAACCCGGACGGCTCGGTCGGCACGCGCAACATCCTGGCCATCACGCAGACCGTGCAGTGCGTGGCCGGCGTGACCGCGTACGCCGTGCAGCGCATCAAGGCCGAACTGCTGCCCCGCTACCCGAACGTCGACGACGTGGTGGCGCTGGAGCACGGCTACGGCTGCGGCGTGGCCATCGACGCGCCCGACGCCGCGGTGCCGATCCGCACGCTGCGCAACATCAGCCTGAACCCGAACTTCGGCGGCGAGCTGATGGTCGTCAGCCTGGGCTGCGAGAAGCTGCAGCCCGAGCGGCTGCTGCCGCCGGACGCGATCCCGCTGGCCGCGGACGCGCCCGCGCCGGACGTGGTCTGCCTGCAGGACGAGGGGCACGTCGGCTTCATGTCGATGGTCGACTCGATCCTGCGCCAGGCCGAGACGCACCTGGCGCGCCTGGACGCCCGGCGGCGCGAGACGGTGCCCGCCAGCGAGCTGGTGGTGGGCGTGCAGTGCGGCGGCAGCGACGCCTTCAGCGGCGTGACGGCCAACCCCGCGGTGGGCTTCTGCACCGACCTGCTGGTGCGCGCCGGCGCCACCGTGATGTTCAGCGAGGTGACCGAGGTGCGCGACGGCATCGACCAGCTCACCGCGCGCGCCGCCACGCCCGAGGTGGCGCAGGCCATGATCGAGCAGATGGCCTGGTACGACGCCTACCTCGCCAGGGGCCGCGTGGACCGCAGCGCCAACACCACGCCCGGCAACAAGAAGGGAGGCCTGTCCAACATCGTCGAGAAGGCGATGGGCTCCATCGTCAAGAGCGGCAGCGCGCCCATCGCCGGCATCGTCGCGCCTGGCGAGAAGGCACGGCGCAGGGGCCTGCTCTATGCCGCCACCCCGGCCTCCGACTTCATCTGCGGCACGCTGCAGCTGGCGGCCGGCATGAACCTGCACGTGTTCACCACCGGCCGCGGCACCCCCTACGGGCTGGCGCAGGTGCCGGTGATCAAGGTCGCCACACGCACCGATCTGGCGCGCCGCTGGCACGACCTGATGGACGTCAACGCCGGCCGCATCGCCGACGGCGAGGCGAGCATCGAGGACGTGGGCTGGGAGCTGTTCAGGCTGATGCTCGACGTGGCCAGCGGCCGCCGGAAGACCTGGGCCGAGCAGTGGAAGCTGGCCAACGCGCTGGTGCTGTTCAATCCCGCGCCGGTGACCTGAGAAGGCGCGGACGCATCCCGTCGCGGCGGGGGCCGCCGATAGAATCGCCCACCTTTGGCCGCCCCCGCACCGACCTTGTCCGATCGCCTCTCCGTCCTGCCGCAGTACCTGTATCCGAAGAAGGGGCTGACCTCGTTCGCCGGGTGGGTGGCGCGCGGCGAGCGCGGCGCGGTCACCACGGCCATCATCCGCCGCTTCGTGCGCAAGTACGGCGTCGACATGGGCGAGGCGGCCGAGTCCGACATCGCCCGCTACGCCAGCTTCAACGACTTCTTCACCCGCGCCCTGAAGTCCGGCGCCCGCCCCATCGCCGATGCGCCGCTGGTGTGCCCGGTGGACGGCGCCATCAGCCAGTTCGGCCGCATCGAGGGCGACCAGATCTTCCAGGCCAAGGGCCACCGCTACACCGCCACCGCCCTGCTGGCCGGCGACGCGGCCCTGGCCGAGCGCTTCCGCGACGGCAGCTTCGCCACGCTGTACCTGAGTCCGCGCGACTACCACCGCATCCACATGCCCTGCGACGGCCGCCTGCTGCGCATGAGCTACGTGCCGGGCGAGCTGTTCTCGGTCAACCCCGTCACGGCGCGCGGCGTGCCCGGGCTGTTCGCCCGCAACGAGCGCGTCGTGTGCCTGTTCGAGTCGGCCGGGCACGGCCCCTTCGTGCTGGTGCTGGTGGGCGCGACCATCGTGGGCAGCATGGCCACGGTGTGGCACGGCGTGGTCAACCCGCCGCGCGGCGGCCAGGTGCGCGAATGGCGCTACGAGGACCAGGACATCACGCTGGCGAAGGGCCAGGAGATGGGCCGCTTCCTGCTCGGCTCGACGGTGGTGCTGCTGTTCCCCGCCCCCGCGCTGGCCTTCAACCCGGACTGGGCGCCGGGCCGCGCCGTCCGCCTGGGCGAATGCATGGCCGGCATGGCGGGCGCGCCGTCAAGTCCGGCCGGCTGATCTGAGGCTTGCACGCCACAACCCGCTCCGTACCTGCACGGCCAGCTACGAAACTTGTAGCATCCCGGATGCCGCGCCCCCAAAGAGGCGCTCCGCCCCCGGCGCGCACGACACAACGAGGAGATGTCCTGATGAGCAGCAAGGAGAACACGGCCATCAGCCAGTTGCTGGCACTGCTGGAGGCCCGCTACGCGCTGCGCGTGCTGTGGGCCCTGCGCGATGGCCATCCGCAGACGTTCCGGCTGCTCCAGGACAGCGTGGGCGGCATCACGCCCAACACCCTCAACACCCGCATCAAGGAACTGCGCGAGGCGGGCCTGCTCGGCCACGGCAGCGACGGCTACTGCCTCACCCTGGCCGGGCAGGACCTGCTCAAGCGCCTGTCGGACCTGCAGGCCTTCGCCAGCAAGTGGCAGGTGGCGCAGGTGCACCGCAGGGAGCCGGCGCCGCTGCCGGCCAAGGTCGGCTGAGGCGCGGCGGCGGCGCGCCTCGCTACACTGCGCGGCCCGTGCCCGGCATGGCGCCACGCCATCGCCGCGCGATCCTTCCCGCCCCCCTGCCCCCTGAGGAGCCCGCCCATGCCCACCACCCCTTCCGGCCTGCAGTACGAGGACACCGTCGTCGGCGACGGCGCCGAGGCCCAGCCCGGCCACCACGTGCACGTGCACTACACCGGCTGGCTCTACAACGACGGCCAGCAGGGCGCCAAGTTCGATTCCAGCCGCGACCGCGGCCAGCCCTTCTCCTTCCCGCTCGGCGCCGGCCACGTCATCAAGGGCTGGGACGAGGGCGTCGCCGGCATGAAGGTCGGCGGCCAGCGCACGCTCATCATCCCGCCCGGCCTGGGCTACGGCGCCCGCGGCGCCGGCGGCGTCATCCCGCCCAACGCGACCCTCAAGTTCGACGTCGAACTCCTCGGCGTCTGACGCGCCCGGGCCCGGCCCGGACGCCCCTGTCCCCCACCCCATCGGCGGCGCGCTTTCCATTGGAAATTTCAAGCGCGCCGCCCGGTGCTGCGCCCTTGAAAAAGACCCCACGGGCCCCAGGTGGTCGGCAACCCCGTTTCCAGACCTCTTTTCCCCAGACCACATGACGGAGAACACCCCCCCGCACACCGACCAGCCCGGCACCGCCCGCAGCCCTGAAGAACAGGAGGCGGCGCAGGCCGCCAGCGAGGCCGATGCGCAGGCCCAGGCCGTGAACCTCCAGGCCGAACTGGATGAACTGAAGGCGAAGAACGCCGAACTGGCCGACCAGTACCTGCGCGCCCAGGCCGAGGCGCAGAACGCCCGCCGCCGCGCCGAGGACGAGGTCTCCAAGGCCCGCAAGTTCGCGCTCGAAGGCTTCGCCGAGAGCCTGCTGCCCGTGCTGGACAGCCTGGAGGCCGGCCTGGCGGTCAAGGAAGCCACCAACGAACAGATCCGCGAGGGCGCCGAGGCCACGCTGCGCCAGCTCAGGAGCGCGCTGGAGCGCAACAAGGTGATCGAGGTCGCGCCCGCCGTGGGCGCCAGGTTCGACCCGCACCTGCACCAGGCCATCTCGATGGTGCCGGCCGACCAGGAGGCCAACACCGTGGTGAGCGTGCTGCAGAAGGGCTACACCATCGCCGAGCGCGTGCTGCGCCCGGCCCTGGTCATGGTGGCGGCCCCCAGGTAAGGCACAGGCTGCACACAGGAAATTCCCTGGCGAGTCCTTGAATACCCCAGGGTTATCCACACGTTCATCCACAACCCCATTCATCGCATTCAGGAGCACAACGACATGGCAAAGATCATCGGCATCGACCTGGGCACGACCAACTCGTGCGTGTCGATCATGGAGGGCAACAACACCCGCGTGATCGAGAACTCCGAGGGCGCGCGCACCACGCCTTCCATCATTGCGTACCAGGAGGACGGCGAAGTCCTCGTCGGCGCGCCGGCCAAGCGCCAGGCCGTCACCAACCCGAAGAACACGCTGTACGCGATCAAGCGCCTGATCGGCCGCAAGTTCGAGGAGAAGGAAGTCCAGAAGGACATCCACCTCATGCCCTACGAGATCGTCAAGGCCGACAACGGCGACGCCTGGGTGGAAGTGCGCGGCAAGAAGCTGGCGCCCCCGCAGGTCAGCGCCGAAGTGCTGCGCAAGATGAAGAAGACCGCCGAGGACTACCTGGGCGAGCCGGTCACCGAGGCCGTGATCACCGTGCCGGCCTACTTCAACGACAGCCAGCGCCAGGCCACCAAAGACGCCGGCCGCATCGCCGGCCTGGACGTCAAGCGCATCATCAACGAGCCCACCG
>NZ_JBIQNC010000162.1:3381-11160 GCF_044462705.1 Xenophilus sp. | reverse complement strand
GAGAAGCCGTCGCTCAGCAGCATCTGCGGGTGGTGGCGCAGCAGCGGCCCGTGCGCCGGGTCCTCGGCCACGGCGCGCAACTGCGCCTGCGCCTCGGCCAGGTCGCGCGCCGCGTAGTCGCACCAGGCCGCGACGATGGCCGCCATCGCGCCCAGGTACTCGTGCCCCGCCACCTGCGCCGCCAGGCGCTGGCGCTGCAGGGCCCTGAGGCGCTTGCGCGCCTCGGCGTCGTCGCCCAGGCGGCGCCACAGCAGCGCCTCGTTCAGCGTCACCAGCGCGCGCTGGAAGCCGCTGCCCGCCAGCCGGCCGGCGCGGCGCATCGCCTCCAGCGCGCTCGGGCCGCCCGCCTCGCCGCCGGCGGTGGGGCTGACGGCCAGCCGGCCCTGCTGCATCGCCTGGTGGGCCGTCACGAGCTGCTGCCAGAAATGGGCGTCCTGCAGGTGCACGGCATCGGCCGGCGGCTGCGGGGCGGCGGCGGCGCGCGTGCGCTGCGGCTTCAGGCCGAGGAAGGCGGCGACCTCGGCGCGGGTGGCGCGCCGGCCGTCCACCACCGGCTTCAGCCGGCGCGCCTGCGCGGCCGGCAGCCAGAACGGACCCTGGCTGCGGCCGGCGGCGTTGAGGAAGCGCGGGTCGCGCGTGCCGTCCTCGCCCCAGCCGGCCACGATGCCCCAGGCCTGGAAGTCGCGGAAGGCGCGGCTGATCGCCATGCGCAGCGCGCCGGGCTCGCACAGGCGGCCGCGCAGGTCGTCCAGCCGCACGGCTTCGCCCTGCGCATGGCCGTGCAGCAGGCGCAGCAGCAGCCACAGCGACTGGTAGGGCGCGCGGCGGCCGTCCACGGTCTGCGGCGAGCGGAGTTCGAGCGTGATGGCGGGCGGCGGCATGGGGCGATGTGACAGGCGTTACGGCAGTGCGCGGACGGTGCGGCGGCGGGCTTGGTGGGCAGCGGCGCGCTTCCTAGGATGCGAAGCGTCGCGACGTTTTTTCTTCTTCTTCTTCATCCACGCATGCCGCGCCCGCATTCTCGGGCCCGGCCATCCTCTTCCAAGGAGCTTTCCGCATGACCGACTGGCTGGCGCCCGCGCGCCTTCCGATGCCCCGCCGCACCCTGCTCGCCGCCGCCCTCGCGGCGCCGCTGGCCGCCGCCTGCGCCGGGCGCGGCCCACGCGACCACGGCGCCCGCGCGCGCCTGGCCGCGATCGAATCCGGCTTCGACGGCCGCCTGGGCGTGTTCGCGATCGACACCGCCGACGGCGCCACGCTGGCGCACCGGGGCGACGAGCGCTTCCCGCTGTGCAGCACCTTCAAGCTGGTGGCGGCCGCGGCCCTGCTGGCGCGCAGCGCGGCCGAGCCGCGGCTGATGTCCGAGCGCGTGCACTACACGCGGGCCGACCTGGCCAGCTGGTCGCCCGTCGCCGAGAAGCACGTCGCCCGGGGCATGACCTACGAGGAACTGTGCGCCGCCGCGGTGATGTACAGCGACAACACGGCCGCCAACCTGATGCTCAGGCGCCTGGGCGGCCCGGCCGCCCTGACGGACTACGCGCGCGGCCTGGGCGACGCGGCCTTCCGCCTCGACCGCTGGGAGCCGGAACTGAACACCGCGATCCCCGGCGACCCGCGCGACACCACCACGCCGGCCGCGATGGCCCGGACCGTGCGCCGCCTGGTGCTGGACGATGCGCTGCCCGCGCCGCAGCGCGCGCAGCTCGAAGCCTGGCTGCGCGGCAACACCACCGGCGCCACGCGCATCCGCGCCGGCGTGCCGTCCACGTGGGCGGTGGGCGACAAGACCGGCGCCGGCGACTACGGCACCAACAACGACGTGGGCGTGCTCTGGCCGCCGGGGCGTGCGCCGATCGTGCTGGCGGTCTACACCACGCAGCGGCAGCCCGACGCGAAGGCGCGCAACGACGTGATCGCCGAGGCGGCGCGCGCTGTCGCGCAGTGGCGGGGCTAGTCCTGTCCGGCGCGCAGCATGCGCGGCAGCTCGCTGCGGCCGACGCCGAGGTCGTTGAGCTGGTGCTGCCCCAGGGCCATCAGTTCGCGCCGCTCGGCGGCCAGCCGGCGCGCGGCCGCCATGCCCTGCCACCAGCGCGCCAGGCCGCGCAGCGGGGCGGCGGAACGGAACGAGGGGTGGTGTAGTGCGGTGGCGGTCATGATCGGCTCCTGAGGCGTGTTTCGACGGGGCTTCGAGTGAAGGTGCACGGATCATGCGCCGCGGTGAGCCATCGGGGAAGTTGAGAGTTCTGAAGCCTGGAATCAGAATAGCTGATGCGCCAGCTCAACCTCGACCAGATCCGCACCCTCGTCGCCATCGCCGACCTGGGCACCTTCTCGGCCGCCGCGCAGGCGCTGCACCTGGCGCAGCCCACCGTCAGCCTGCACGTGAGCGAGCTGGAGTCGCGCCTGGGCCTGCCGCTGCTGGTGCGCGGCGCCCGGCGGGTGCAGCCCACGCCGGCCGGCGGCGAGCTGGTGGAGCGCGGCCGCCGCCTGCTGCGCGACGCCGACGAGGCGGTGGAGGCCGCGCGCCGCCGCCATGCGGGGCTGGAGGGGCGCGTGCGCATCGGCGTCTCCACCACCAGCGTGGTGGTCGACCTGCTGCCGCCGGTGTTCGAGACGCTCTCGCAGCGCTACCCCGGCATCGAGCTGTCGCCGATGTTCGTCGGCTCCGTCGATTCCGCGCTGGGCCTGGCGGCCGGCACGGTGGACGTGGCCGTGGTCGCCCTGCCGCAGCCGGCGCTGCCCGGCGTGCGCTTCACGCCCTGGGTGCGCCACGAGATGCGCGCGCTGGTGCCCGCCGCGTGGCCGGCGCTGCCCAAGCGCGCCACGCCCGCCTGGCTGGCGCAGCAGCCGCTGGTCATGAACGAGCCCGGCACCCGCATGCAGACGCTCACGCTCGAATGGTTCGGCCGCGCCGGCTTCTCGCCGCGCGCGCGCATCGAGCACAACTACGACGTCGCCATGCGTGCGCTGGTGGAGGCCGGCTACGGCGCCGCCGTGCTGCCGCTGCGGCAGGACCACGTGGAGCCGGCCGGCTCGCGCGTGCGCGTGCTGCCGATGGCGCCGCGGCTGGTGCGGCACCTGGTGATCGGCTACCGCGCGCCGGAGGCGCAGGACGGGCCGGTCGCGCGCGTGGTGGAGGTGATGCTGAAAGGCGCCGGCAAGGGATGAGTCGTGCCCGGGCGCGGCTACAGCGCGCGCCCCACCAGCGCCACGGCGAACACCGCTGCGCCCAGCGCCAGGTTGGTGGCCACCAGGCGGCGCACGGTGGCCAGCTGCGCGGCAGCGTCCGGCCAGCGCTGCGCCTGCACGGCCTGCCGCATCGCGCGGAAGGCCCGCGCCCGGATCCACACGTAGATCGCCGTCATCGCCAGCGCCAGCGTGAACATGGCATGCACCCGCCAGTGCGCGCCGGCGAAGCCGCCCAGGGCTGTCAGCATCGCCAGCCCGCTGGCCCACAGCAGCAGCAGCGCCCCGTCCACGCCGCGCAGGAAGCGCCCGAGCGCACCCGCCATCAGCGCCAGGCGCTGGGGCGGCTCCAGCAGGGTGGCGGCGGCCGGCCGCACGGCGAAGTGCATCGTGGCCATGCCGCCGACCCAGAAAGCGGCGGCCGCGACGTGCAGGAAGAGCAGGGTGGCGTAGGTCAGCGCGGACATGCGACGGGCCTTTTCAATCCGGCTGTGACGGCGTGCGGCCGTCCTCGAGCAGCTTCACCAGCCCGTGCAGCAGCCGGTTCAGCGGCACCGGCACGCCCAGCGCGTCGCCGCGCCGCACGACATAACCGTTGATGTGGTCGATCTCGGTGGGCTTGCCGCGCATCAGGTCCTGCGCTGTGGAGGAGAACTGCGCGGGCATGGTGCGGAAGATGCCCTCCACCGCCGCGTGCACGTCGCCGGGCACCGTGATGCCGTCGGCACGCGCGACGGCGAGGCATTCGTCGGCCACGGCATGCAGCGTCTTCTGGATGCCCGGCACCGGGTACAGCTCGCCGTACGGACGGCGCGTGATGGCCGAGACGGCGTTGTAGGCGCAGTTGAGCACCAGCTTGGCCCACAGCGCGCCGATCGCGTTGTCCGACACCTGCGTGGGCACGCCGGCGGCCGCCAGCAACTGCGCCGCCGCCTCGCTGCCCGCCGAGGGGCCGATGACCAGCTCGCCGCGCCCGTGGTGCCGCACGTGGCCGGGGCCGGCCATCTCGGTGGCGACGTAGACGACGGCCGGCACCACGCTTTGCTGCGGCAGCACGGCCTGCAGGCGCGCGGCGTTGTCCACGCCGTTCTGCAGGCTCAGCACCAGCGCGCCGGGTGGCAGGTGCTCGCGCATCTGCGCGCCGGCGCTTTCCGTGTCGGTGGACTTGACGCAGAACAGCACGATCTGCGCGCCGGCCACGCCGGCGGCGCCGGTGGAAGCGGCCATGGGGATGTGTTCGTCGAAGGCCGCGGTCTGCAGGCGCAGGCCGTGCTGGCGCACCGCGTCCACGTGCGCGGGCCGTCCGACGAGCGTGACGGCATGCCCGGCGCGCGCGAGCATCGCGCCGAAATAGCAGCCGACGGCGCCGGCGCCCATGATGGCGATGGAGGAGGTCATGGCGGGATTGTCGGAGCGGTGCGGCGGAAATGCCCGCACGGGGTTGATGCGTACCGACGTTCAGTCGATCCAGAAGATCGTTCGGGCTGAGCTTGTCGAAGCCTTGCGCGGCGCTTCGACCCTTCGACAGGCTCAGGACAGGCCAGGCTCAGCCTGAACGGTTCGTGGCGGTCCCGCTGCCGTGTCAGTGCCCCGGCGTCGCGCGCACGCGCGCCACCTGCGCGGCCAGGTCGGGCCACGGCGCTGCCTGCGGCGCGAAGCGTGCGCGCATGTAGCCGGCCAGCTCGGCGATCTGCGCATCGCTCAGCGCGTCGCGGAAGGCGGGCATGAAGCCGAGCTCCTTCGCCGCCGGCTCGCGTACGCCGTCGAGGATGGTGCGGATCAGGTTGTCGGGCCGGTCGCTGGCGAGCTGGCTGTTCAGTGCCAGCGGGGTGTTGACGCCCAGCAATGTCGGGCCGTCGCCGTCGTGGTGGCAGGCGGCGCAGGCGGCGTCGAACATGCGCTGCGCCGGGCCGAGCAGGCGGCCCTGCTGCGCGGCCGCGGTCTGCACGGCGGCGCGGGCCTGCTGCTGCGGATCGGCCGCGGGCGCGGGGTTGAAGCTGGCGAGGTAGGTCGCCATCGCGCGCACGTCGGCATCCGGCACCTGCTGCAGCTCGCGCACCACCTCGGCCATCGGGCCGCCGGCGATGCCGTGGCGCGGCGAGTGGCCGTGGCGCAGGTAGGCGTACAGGCTCTCGGCGTCCCAGGGCACGGGGTTCTTCGACAGCGCGGTGAGCGCGGGCGCCTCCCAGCCGTCGATGAAGGCGCCGGCCAGGAACTGCTCGCCGGTCTTCTCGGCGCCCAGCGCGTTGCGCGGCGAGTGGCAGGCGGCGCAGTGGCCCAGGCCGTTGACGAGGTAGGCGCCGCGGTTCCATTCGGCGGTCTGCGTCGCCACGGGCCGGTAGGGCGCCGCGTCGTGGAAGAGCGCGTTCCAGCCGGCCATCAGCGGGCGCAGGTTGAAGGGGAAGCGCAGGTCGTTGGCGGGCGTTTCCGCCTTCACCGGCGGCAGCGACATGAAGTACGCGTACAGCGCCTGCAGGTCGTCGTCGCTCGTCTTCGCGAAGGCGGTGTAGGGGAAGGCCGGGTACAGGTGCCGCCCGTCGCGCGAGAGGCCCTCGCGCATCGCGCGCTGGAAGGCGCTGAAGGACCAGCGGCCGAGGCCCGTCTCCGCGTCGGGCGTGAGGTTGGTGGTGTGGATGGTGCCGAAGGGGGTTTCCATCGCGCGGCCGCCCGCGTTGGGCACGCCGCCCGGCGCGGTGTGGCACACGGCGCAGTCGCCCAGGGCGGCGAGCCGGCGGCCGCGCTCGATGGTCTGGTCGCTGAAGACGGGCTGCGTGAAGCTGACCGGCGCGATGGCGGGGCGCCAGCCGAGCAGGCCGGCCAGCATGCCGAGCCCGCCGACGACGAGCGCGCCGGCGCCGGCCCACAGGCCCTTGCGGCGCGGCCAGGGTGTCCCTCCCTCCCCCGCTGGGGGAGGGTTGGGGTGGGGGCTGCGCGGCCCCTCACCCGGCCTCTCCCCAGAGGGGAGAGGAGAAAGAGCCGCCAGCACCTTCTCGGGCGTGAAGGGCGGTTCGCGGAAGCGCACGCCGGTGGCGTCGAAGATGGCGTTGGCGATGGCGGCCGTGCCCGGCACCGAGGACGATTCGCCCGCGCCCAGCGGCGGCTCGCCGGGGCGCGGCATCTGCAGCACCTCGATGACCGGCACCTCGCGGAACTGGATGATCGGGTAGCTGCCCCACTCGCGGCTGGCGACCACGCCCTGCGGGAGCGCGCCGGTCTGCAGCACGCCGGGCAGCGTCTCCTTCGCCGCTGACGGCGGCGCCGGCGCGAACTTCACCTCCTCCTTCAGCGCGCGGCTGGTGGTCTGGATCACGTTGCCGTGCACCTGGTGCTCGACGCCGGCCGGGTTGACGGTCAGGCCCGCATCGTGGCCGACCACCACGCGGCGCACGTGCACCTCGCCCGTCCTGCGGTTGACTTCCACGTCGGCCACCCAGGCGGCCCAGGCGGCGCCGAAGCCGGGCCACTTGCTGTGTACATAGCGGGCATAGGCGAAGCCCTGGCCGAACAGGATGTCGCCGCCGGGGCCCAGGCCGCCGTCGGCGTTCTCCTGCGGGCCGGTGCGCATGCGCCAGCCGGCCTTCTGCGCGGTGGCCTGGATCAGCTCGGCCGCGCGCGGGTCGGGCAGGTGGCGCAGGCGGAACTGCACCGGGTCCACGCCGGCGGCGGTCGCCAGCTCGTCGATGAAGCTCTCGTGCGCGAAGGAGTTGGGCAGCGCCGACACGCCGCGCAGCCACGAGGCGCGCACGATGGGCGCCATGTCGTTGACCTTCACGCGCAGGTTCTCGTACGCGTAGGGCGGCCGCGCGGTGCGGTCGCCCATCTCGAAGGCCTGCGCCGCGGGCTCGACCGTGCGGGTGAGCAGCAGCGCCAGCGGCGGCGCGCCGTTGCTGGGGTAGGAGGTCTCGAAGTCGTAGGCCGCGATGCCGCCCTCGGGCGAGAGCGCACCGGCCACGTCCATGAGCTGCGCCGTGCCCTTGGGCTCCCACTGGTGCTCCTGCTCGCGGCTGAGCTGCACGCGCACCGGCGCACCGGCGGCGCGGGCCAGCAGCGCGGCGTCGGCCGCCACGTCGTCGGCACCGTTGCGGCCGTAGCAGCCGGCCGCCTCCATGCGCACCACGTCCACCTCGACGTCGGCCAGGCCCATCAGCTTCGCGAGGTCGGCGCGCAGCACATGGGGGTTCTGCGAGCCGGCCCAGACGCGCAAGCGCGGGCCCCCACGCTCCCCCACTGCGTGTGGGTCGCTGCCCCCCGAGGGGGCGCTCGCCCCGGGCCCCGGCACAGCCGGGGCGGCCGATCCTGCGGATCGGGGGCTCGGCGCGGCTTCATTCGCCAGCCAGTGCGCCACCGCGCACGACGGCCCGATGGACGCGTGCAGCTGGTAGGGCCACAGGTAGGTGCGCCGCATCGCGCCGCCGGCCGCCAGCGCGGCATCGACGTCGCCCTCGTCCACCAGCAGGCGCTGCGTGGCGGGGTTGGCGCGGATGGCGTCGGCCACGCGCTCCTGGCCCGCGAGGTCGGGCATGCCGGGCCAGGGCTTCCACTGCACGCGCAGCTCGCGCATCGCCTGCTCGGCGTGCTCCTCGCGCTCGG
>NZ_JBIQNC010000162.1:0-3281 GCF_044462705.1 Xenophilus sp. | reverse complement strand
TTCCACTGCACGCGCAGCTCGCGCATCGCCTGCTCGGCGTGCTCCTCGCGCTCGGCGACGATGCCGACGAAGTCGCGGATCGCCACCACCGCGCGGATGCCGGGGATGTGCGCGATGGAGGCTTCGTCGACCGACGCCAGCGTGTTGCCGATGAACTCGCCGTGGTCTGCGCCGGCGTACGGCGGGCGCACCACGCGGCCGTGCAGCATGCCGGGCAGGCGCATGTCGTGCACGAAGACCAGCTCGCCTGCCAGCTTGGCGGGGATGTCCACGCGCGGCTGCGCGGTGCCGACGATACGGTAGTCCTCGGGGCGCTTCGTCTTCGCCTCCGTGTCCAGCCGCAGCACGGTGCGCTGCCCGGCGACCAGCGCGGCGAAGGACAGGTGGCGTGCCGGTTCCTCGCGCACGCGCACGATGCCCAGCCGCACGTCGAGCGCGTCGATCGGCACGCCCAACTGCTCGGCGGCACGCGCCAGCAGCCAGGCGCGCGCCTGGGCCGCGGCCAGGCGCAGCGGTTGCGCGTGGATCTGGATGGAGGCGCTGGCGATGGTGGCGCCCTGGTTGGGCGCGGCGGCGGTGTGGCCCAGCACCATCTTCACGCAGGCCAGCGTCAGGTCCAGCTCCTCGGCCACGATCTGCGCCAGCGCGGTCTGGATGCCGGTGCCCAGGTCCACGTGGCCGTTCAGCGCGCTGACGCTGCCGTCGTCCCAGACGGCGAGCAGGACCTCGTCGCCCTCGGTCGGGTTCGGCGGCACCGCGGGGGGCTGGCCGGGCGCCGGCGCCGCCGCCGCGGGCGTCTCGCGCACCACCACCAGCACGCCCTCGGCCGAGAGGAATTCGGCCCGCGTGCGCGGGCGGCTGGCGCGGCGCCGGTCCGTCATGGGGCGCTGCGGTCCTCGCCGGCGAGGCGCGCGGCGGCCAGGCTCACCGCGCGCAGGATCTCCACGTGCGTGCCGCAGCGGCACAGGTTGCCCGACAGCTCGCTGCGGATGCGCGCCTCGTCGGGCCGCGGCTCGCGTGCCAGCAGCGCCGCCGCCTGCATCACCATGCCGTTCAGGCAGTAGCCGCACTGCGCGGCCTGCGCGTCCTCGAAGGCCTGCTGCACGGGATGGAAGGCTGCCCGGCTTCCAAGCCCCTCCAGCGTGGTGATGTGGCGCCCGGCCACGCCGTGCGCCGGGATCACGCACGAGCGCGCCGCCACGCCGTCGACGTGCACCGTGCACGCGCCGCACTGGCCCAGCCCGCAGCCGTACTTGGGCCCGTTCAGGCCCAGGTCGTTGCGCAGCAGGTGCAGCAGCGAGGCTTCGCGCGACGCGGCCAGCGCATGCGGCCGGCCATTGACATGAAGAGCGAGCGGCAGGCTATCGCCGCAACTGGCCGGCACCGGTGTACATCTCCAGGTCCACGAAGGTGGAGCCGTTGTGGTTCTTGGCGCTGTACTCGACCGGGAACTCGCCGAAGCTGGCGCGCCCGATGCTTTCCAGGCCGGCGATGAAGCTGTCGCGCGTGAGCGCCTGGCCGCCGCGCCGCAGCCCTTCGGTCATGACGCGGCCGACGATGTAGCCCTCCAGCGCGGTGTAGCTGTCGATCTTCTGGCCGAAGGCGGCGCGGTCGCGCTGGTAGTCGGCCACGATGGGCACGCGCAGCGACTGCGGCGGCGGCACGATGCTGGCGGTGACCAGGCCGGCCAGCTTGCCTTCCAGCCGCTGGGCCGAGCCCTTGGCGTCGGTGATGCCGACGGACAGCGTGTACAGCTGAGCGCCCGCGCCGCTGGCGCGGTAGTCGCGGATGAACACGTCGACCATGCGGCCGGCCATGATCATCACGACGGCGCCCGGCGCGGCGGCCTTGAGGCCGGCGGCCACCTCTTTGGCGTCGGTGGCGGCGATGGCCATCGACAGCTTCTTCACCACCGGGACCTTGTACTCGGCCGCGAGCTGCTCGCAGGTGGCGAGGTTGGAGGTGCCGAAGGCGCTGTCCTGGAACACCACCGCGATGTTCCGGATGCCGATGGTCGAGAGGTGGCTGATGATCTTGCGCAGCTCCAGGTCGTAGCCGGCGCGCACGTGGAACAGCAGGCGGTTGACGCTGGTGCGGAAGGAGGTGGTGCCCACCAGCGGCGCGAACATGGGCACGCCGGCCTTCTCGCACAGGGGCATGGCGGCCGCCAGGTTGCCGGTGGCGACGTAGCCCGTCAGCGCGAACACCTTGTCCTGCTCGATCAGGCGCGTGGTGTTCACCGCGGTCTTCGCCGGCTCGTACACGTCGTCGTGCGAGACCAGCTCGATGCGCCGGCCGTTGACGCCGCCGGCCTTGTTGATGCGGTCGAAGCTCAGCTGGAGGCCGGCGCGGTAGTCGATGCCGAAGTCCTGCGCGGGCCCGCTGAACACCGCCGACTGGCCCAGCCGGATCGTGTCGTCGGAGACGCCGTTGGCGGCGGCTGCGCGGCGCACCAGGGCCGGCCCGAAGGCCAGCGACGCGCCGCCTGCGGCGAGGGCGCGGCGCCTGGAAACACGAAGGGACGGCGTCATGGGCACGGGCCTTTCAGGCAGCGATATCGGTGGACTGGATGCGCTTGACGCCCTTGGCCGCCATGTTCTTCCAGGCCTTGGCCAGCGAGCCGTCGAGGTCGATGGCGCGCGTGGCGTCCTCGATCACGTAGACCTCGAATCCGGCGGCGCGTGCGTCCAGCGCCGTCCAGGCGACGCAGAAGTCGGTCGCCAGGCCGGTGACGTACACGGTCCTGATGCCGCGCGCCTTCAGGTAGCCGGCCAGGCCGGTCACCGTCTTGCGGTCGGCCTCCTGGAAGGCGGAATAACTGTCCACGCCGGGGTTGAAGCCCTTGCGGATGATGAGCTGCGCGGTGGGCAGCTTCAGGTCCTTGTGCAGGGCCGCGTCGTCGGTGCCCTGCACGCAGTGGTCGGGCCACAGCACCTGGTTGCCGTAGCTCAGCTTGATGCTGGAGAAGGCCTTCTGCCCCGCATGCGCGCTGGCGAAGGAGGCGTGGCCGGGCGTGTGCCAGTCCTGCGTGACGACGATGTTGCGGAACTTCGGCGCCAGCGCGTTGATGACCGGCACCACTTCGGCGCCGCCCTTGACGGGCAGCGTGCCGCCGTCGACGAAGCAGTTCTGTACGTCGACCACGATCAGCGCCGACTTGGCGTCGGGCTTGGCACCGGCCGCCCACAGCGGCGGCACGGCGCCCGCGATGCCCAGCGCGGCGGCGGCGCGCAGGAAGCGGCGGCGTTGAGGTGTGTTCGTCATGGCAAGGCCCTCCGGGT
>NZ_JBIQNC010000161.1:0-11200 GCF_044462705.1 Xenophilus sp. | reverse complement strand
GCGTGTTGAGCTTCGACAGCGCCGTGTACAGCGTGGTGGTCTTGCCGGAGCCGGTGGGGCCGGTGACCAGCAGGATCCCGTGCGGCTGCTCGAGCACGCGCTGGAACTGCGGCAGGAACCGGTCGGTGAAGCCGAGCCGCTGGAAGTCGAACACCACGGTCTCGCGATCGAGCAGGCGCATCACAACCGATTCGCCGTGCGCGGTGGGCATGGTCGAGACGCGCAGGTCGAGCTCCTTGCCCTGCACCCGCAGCATGATCCGGCCGTCCTGCGGCAGGCGGCGCTCGGCGATGTTGAGGCGGGCCATGATCTTGATCCGCGAGATCACCGCGGCGGTCAGGTTCTGCGGCGGGCTTTCGCCCTCTTCGAGCACGCCGTCGATGCGGTAGCGCACCTTGAGCCGGTTCTCGAACGGCTCGATGTGGATGTCGGAGGCGCGCAACTCGACCGCGCGCTGGATGATCAGGTTCACCAGGCGGATCACCGGCGCCTCGGAGGCGAGGTCGCGCAGGTGCTCGACGTCGTCGACGTCGCCTTCGCCGGATTCCATGTCGCTGCCGGTCAGCAGCGCGCCCATTGCGCTGCGGCCCTGGCCGTGCCAGCGCTCGATCAGGTCGTCGACTTCCGAGCGCAGGGCCACGGCGGGGCGCACGTCGCGGCCACTGGCCAGGCGCACGGCGTCGAGCACGTACGGATCCTGCGGATCGGCGAGCAGCACCTGCACGCTGTCGGCGTCCTCGCCGACGATCACGGCGTGGAACTGCTGCATGAAGCGCAGGCTGAGCGGCGTCGCCTCGGGCGGCTCGTCTGGCAGGTCGCGGGCGGCGACCAGCGGCAGGCCGAGCACGCTGGCGGCGGTTTCGGCGTGGTCGCGCTCGGACAGGAGGCCGAGCCGGGACAGGAGGGCGAGCAGGCTGCCGCCGGTTTCTTCCTGGAGGCGGCGGACGCGGGCGAGATCGGGTTCCTTGAGGCGGCCGCGTTCGAGCAGGGCGGCGACGATGCGTTCGTCGGCGCCGTGGGCCTCCATGGCGTTGGCTTGGTTGGCGACTGCGTGCACGCCCATCCTCCTCGGACCCCGGACTCTATCAGGTCGTTCCCGGCCGCCTACCGGTTCAGCTTCGCTGGAAACGATGCCGGCTCAGGCTCCTGTCCGGCGCGGTGAGGGTTGCGTCCTGGCGTGCGCGGGATCAAAAGCGCCCCTCATCCGCCCCTTCGGGGCACCTTCTCCCCGCGGGCGGGGAGAAGGGAGTGATCGCCGCGAAGCAGGCGCGGTCCCACAACTCCTGGAGCGTCGCGGGAGGCGGGGGTGTGGACTGCAGGGGGCATGGATGCCCCCGCCGCGTGTCGGCACAGGGACGTGCCGCACGCGGCAGGCCACACCCCCGCCTCCCGCGCTCGCCAGGACGCCCCCTCACCGCGCCGGACCGAAGCCCGCGCCGGAAAAGTCCGGCAGAAAAGTCAGCCGATGGCGGCGCGGGCGTTGCGGAACATGCGCAGCCAGGGGGAGTCTTCGGGCCAGTCGCGCGGCGCCCAGCTGAAGTTGACCGTGCGTGGCGTGCGCTCGGGGTGTGGCATCAGGATGGTGACCCGGCCGTCCTCCGTGGTCAGCCCCGCGACCGCATTCGGCGACCCGTTCGGATTGGCCGGATAGCTCGTCGCCGGCGCACCGTCCCCGTCCACGAACCGCAACGCGACGCGTGCCGCCGCGGCATCGACCGGCGAATCGAACTCCGGCCGCCCCTCGCCGTGCGCCACCGACACCGGGATCCGCGAACCCGCCATCCCGCGCAGGAACAGCGACGGCGACTCCACCACTTCCAGCAGCGACAGCCGCGCCTCGTACTGCTCGCTGCGGTTGCGCAGGAACTTCGGCCAGTGCCGCGCCCCGGGCACGATGTCGCGCAACTGGCTGAGCATCTGGCAGCCATTGCACACACCCAGCGCGAAACTGTCGCCGCGGGCGAAGAACGCCTCGAACATCTCCCGCAGGTGCGGCCGTTCGAGGATGCTGGTGGCCCAGCCGCGGCCGGCGCCGAGCACGTCGCCGTAGCTGAAGCCGCCGCAGGCCGCGAAGCCGGCGAATCCCTCCAGCGTGGCGCGGCCGGCCACCAGGTCGCTCATGTGCACGTCGAACGCGCGGAACCCGGCACGCTCGAACGCGACCGCCATCTCCAGCTGCCCGTTGACGCCCTGCTCGCGCAGGATCGCGACCCTGGGCTTCGCACCGGTGGCGATGAACGGCGCGGCGATGTCCTCGGCCGGGTCGAAGCTCAGCCGCGGGCGCAGGCCGGGCGCGTCGAAGCGGCGCGCCTGCTCGCGCTCCTCGTCGGCGCAGCCGGGGTTGTCGCGCAGCCGCTGGATCGCGTGGCTCACCGACCACCACGCGTCGAACAGCTCGTCCCAGCGCCACTGCGCCAGCGTCTCGAAATCGTCGAGCACCCGGATCGATGGTGCGGTGGTCGGGCGCGCGATGCGCTGCGCACAGTCCACCAGCCCGTGGCGCGCGACCAGGTCGGCGAACGCGGCGCGGTCGCCGGCGGCGATCTGCACCACCGCGCCGAGCTCCTCGTTGAACAGGGTGCGGAACACGTCGCCGATGCGATCCGCGCCCCACCCATCGAGCACGATGTCCAGGCCCATGTGCGAGCAGAAAGCCATTTCCGCCATCGTCGCGAACGCGCCGCCATCGGAACGGTCGTGGTAGGCCAGCAGCAGGCCGGCCTCGCGCGCGTCGCGGATCAGTTCGAAGAAATTGCGCAGGCGCTGCGGATCCTCGAGGTCGGGCACGCCCAGGCCGTCGCCTTCGCCGCTGAACGCCGGCAGCGCGCCGCTGCCCTGCGTCGCGTCGGGGTGGCATTGCGCCAGGATCGAACCGCCCAGCCTCTGGCGCCCGCCGCCGAGCCCGATCAGCCAGAGTTCGCTGTCCACTTCGCGGTCCAGCAGCGGCGTCAGCTGCGCGCGCACGTCCTGCACCGGCGCGAACGCGGTCACCACCAGCGACACCGGCGACACGGACTTCCGCTCCGCACCGTTCCCCGCTCCACGTTCCCCGTTCGCTGCCCTCCACTGCGCCTGCATCGACAGCGAGTCCTTGCCCACCGGAATGCTCAGGTCCAGCTCCGGGCACAGCTCCAGCCCGAGCGCGCGGACCGCGTCGAACAGGCGCGCGTCCTCGCCATCGTGGCCGGCGGCGGCCATCCAGTTCGCCGACAGCTTGATCCGCGACAGCGACGCCACCGGCGCGGCGCACAGGTTGGTGATCGCCTCGCCCACCGCCATGCGCGCGGCGGCGGCGGGGTCGAGCAGGGCCAGCGGCGTGCGCTCGCCGATCGCCATCGCTTCGCCGGCGTGGCCTTCGTAATCGGACAGGGTGATCGCGCAGTCCGCCACCGGCAGCTGCCAGGGGCCGATCATCTGGTCTCGCGCGGTCAGCGCGCCGACGCTGCGGTCGCCGATGGTGACCAGGAACGACTTGGCCGCGACCGTCGGGTGCGCCATCACCCGCAGCGCCGCGTCGTGCAGCTCCAGCGAGCCGGTGTCCAGCGAAGGCCAGCGCGGAGGCGGCGGATGCGCGGTGTCGCGATGCATTTTCGGCGGCTTGCCGAAGAGCACGTCCATGGGCAGATCGATCGGCGCGTCGCCCGCGGGACGGCCTGGCGCTGCGCCGTAGCCCACCACCAGCCGCTCCTCCTCCGTCGCCACGCCCACCACCGCAAACGGGCAACGCTCGCGCAGGCACAGCGCGGCGAACTCGGCCACGCGCTCCTGCGGCAGGCCGAGCACGTAGCGCTCCTGCGATTCGTTGCACCACAGCTGCAGCGGCGACAGCGACGGGTCGTCGCTGGGCACCTGGGCCAGGTCGATGACGCCGCCGACGCCGGAGTCGTGCAGCAGCTCGGGAATCGCGTTCGACAGGCCGCCGGCGCCGACGTCGTGGATCGACAGGATGGGATTGGCCTCGCCGAGCCCCACGCAGCGGTCGATCACTTCCTGGCAGCGGCGCTCCATCTCCGGGTTGTCTCGCTGCACGCTGGCGAAATCCAGCTCCTCGGCGCTCTCGCCCGAGGCGACCGAACTGGCGGCGCCGCCGCCCAGGCCGATCAGCATCGCCGGGCCGCCGAGCACGACCACCGCATCGCCGGGCGACAGCCGACGCTTCTCCACCATCGTGCGGTCGATCGCGCCCAGCCCGCCGGCGAGCATGATCGGCTTGTCGTAGGCGCGGTCCAGGCCCTCGCCCTCGCGCAGCTCGAAGCTGCGGAAGTAGCCGCTGAGGTTGGGTCGGCCGAACTCGTTGTTGAACGCGGCCGCGCCGAGCGGGCCGTCGGTCATGATTTCCAGCGCCGGCGCCATGCGCGGGTTGAGCGGGCGCTCGCTTTCCCACGGCTGCGGCAACGAGGGAATGCGCAGGTGCGAGACGCTGAAGCCGCACAACCCGGCCTTGGGCTTGCCGCCGCGGCCGGTCGCGCCTTCGTCGCGGATCTCGCCGCCGGCGCCGGTCGACGCGCCGGGGAACGGCGCGATCGCGGTCGGGTGGTTGTGGGTTTCCACCTTGATGCAGAACGCGCTGTCGGCCAGCGGCTCGGCGCGGTATTCGTGCGTCTCCGGGTCCGGCCGGTAGCGGCGCGCGGGGTAGCCTTCGACCACCGCCGCGTTGTCGCTGTACGCCGACAGCGTGTGCTCCGGGGTGGCGATGTGGGTCTGCTTGATCATGCGGAACAGCGACAGCGGCTGTCCGTTGGCCTGCAGCTGGTCGCGCCCGTCGATGGTCCAGCTCGCGTTGAAGATCTTGTGCCGGCAGTGCTCCGAGTTCGCCTGCGCGAACATCATCAACTCGACGTCGGTGGGCGCGCGGCCTAGCTCGGCGTAGCGCTCGCGCAGGTACTCGAGCTCGTCGTCGGCCAGGGCCAGGCCCAGGTCCGTGTTCGCCTGCGCCAGGCGGTCCAGCGGGATCCGCGCCACCGCGCCGCGCGCGGGCGTCGCGAACAGCGCCGCGCCCTGCTCCGGGGCCTCCAGCAGCGACTGGGTCATCGGGTCGTGCAGCAGGCGCGCGACCGCCTCCAGCTCGGCGCGGTCGGCCGGGAGGCCGGCGAGGTCGATGCGGGTGCCGCGCTCGACCCGCTTCACCGGCAGCGAGGCGCCGTGCAGCAGCTCCGTGGCCTTGCTCGCCCATGGCGAGATCGTGCCCAGGCGCGGGACCACGAAGCGCGACGAGGCGCCGGCGGCCAGCGGCTGGCGCCCGGGGGCGGCCTGCAGGATCCGGTGCAGCACCGCGCCATCCGGTGCGGCGCCGGGTTCGGGCTCCACCCAGTAGGTGTACCAGGCGCCAAGCAGGCGCAGGTCCGGGGCAATGGCCGAGAGTCGCGATTGCAGCCGATCGCGGCGGAACGGCGACAGGGCCGGGAGGCCCTCGAGGACGATCATGTCCGGCGGGAAACCGTGGCTAACGGGCCGCCATTGTACCTAGGGGCTGCCGGTGGCGGTGCTGGCCACGGGCGTCTCGCCCTCGGCCAGCTTGTCCAGCGCCGCGCGCAGCCGGTCCGGCGGCAGGTAGCCGCCCAGCGCGGTGCCGTCGGGCGCCAGCACCAGCGGGGTGCCGGTCAGGCCCATGCGCTGGCCGAGCTTGTACTGCATGGCGACCGGGTTGGTGCATTCGCGGTACGGCACTGGGCGGTCGTTCTTGGCGTCGGTGAGGGCCTGCTTCGGATTGGCCGAACACCACACCGCCACCATCTTGCGGTAGTCCTCGCTGCCCAGCCCCATGCGCGGGAAGGCCACGTACTGCACCGCGATGCCCTCGGCGTTGATCTTGTCGATCTCGCTGTGCAGCTTGCGGCAGTAGCCGCATTCGACGTCGGTGAACACGGTGACCGTGTACCTGGGATCCTTCGGCGCGAACACGATCCGGTCCTTCAGCGGCATGTCGCGCATCAGCTCGACCCGCAGCGACTTCATCGCTTCCTCGCCCAGGTCCTTGCGCGCGGCGATGTCGTAGGCCGAGCCCTGGATCAGGTACTTGCCGTCGTTGCTGACGTAGACCACCTGGCCGGAGACGATCGCTGCCTGGAAGCCGGGGAACGCAGCGTCGTCGATGCGTTCGATCGGCATGTCCGGGTCGAGCGTGTGCAGCGCGGCGCGCGCGCGCGCGGCGGGCGTGCCCGCGGCGGCGGTCGCGGCGCCGGCGGCGGCGGTGGGCTTGGCGCCTGCCTGGGCGGCGGCGGGGGCGCCGGCATCGCCGGCACAGGCGCCCAGGCTGAAGCCGGCGAGCGCGAGGAACAGGAGCGTCTTCATGTGCGGCATTGTCGCACGCACGGGCCGGCGCCGGGCACGCCCGTGGCCGCCGCTCACCCGCGTGGATGGTGCCGCTGGTGCAGGCGCTTGAGCTGCTCGCGCGCCACCAGGGTGTAGATCTGGGTGGTCGAGAGCGAGCTGTGGCCCAGCAGCATCTGCAGGGTGCGCAGGTCGGCGCCGTGGTTGAGCAGGTGGGTGGCGAAGCTGTGGCGCAGCCCGTGCGGGCTGATCCGCGCCGGGTCGATGCCCGCCGCGGCGGCGAGCCGCTTCACCAGCGTCCAGAACTGCTGCCGGGTCGGCGGCTCTCCGCCGGGAGTGAGGAACAGCGCCGGCGAGGCGCGCGAACCCGCCAGCACCGGGCGCGCCGAATCCAGGTAGCGCTGCAGCCAGTGCTGGGCTTCCTCGCCCAGCGGCACCAGGCGCTCGCGCCCGCCCTTGCCGCTGATCCGCAGCACGCCCTGGCGCAGGTTCACCGCGGTCGCGGGCAGGCCGACCAGTTCGCTGACGCGCAGGCCACAGGCGTACATCAGCTCGAGCATGGCGCGGTCGCGCAGGCCGTCGGGCGTGGCGGTGTCGGGCGCGGCGAGCAGCGCCTCCACCTGGCTTTCCGGCAGCGCCTTGGGCAGCGCGCGGTCCAGCTTCGGCGCTTCCAGCAGCGCACTGGGATCGTCCTTGCGCAGGCCACGGCGCAGCGCGTGCGCGTAGAACGCGCGCAGCGCCGACAGCAGGCGCGCATTGCTGCGCGGCTTGTAGCCGTCGCGGGTGCGCGCGGCGAAATAGTCGAACAGGCAGGCGCGGTCGGCGCCGGCGAGGCCGCCGCCGCGGCCATCCAGCCAGCGGGCCAGGCCCTCGAGGTCGCGGCGGTAGCTGGCCAGGGTCTGTCGCGACAGCCCGGCTTCGGCCCAGCTGCTGTCGAGGAAGGCTTCGATCGCGGCCGCATCGGCCTCGCGCAGCGGCGGCAGCGCCATCGCGTGCTGGCGGCGGTCGGCGGCGGTGCGCGCGGCCATCAGCCGTCGCCCTTGGCCTTGCGTCGCGGCTCGCGCAGCAGCCGGGTGCCGCTGGCGCGATCGTGCCAGGCCAGGCGGTCGCGGTCGACCCAGGCCCACCAGAAACCGAGCCCGGCGGCCAGCAGCGACAGCGTGCCCACCGCGTAGCGGATGCACAGCGCGCGCCATGACGGACGCCCGCCATCGGCGGCGACCACCCGCAGCCGCCACGGGCGCATGCCCAGGGTCTGGCCGCCGCCGCGCCAGCTCAGCACCGCGTAGCCGCCGGCCACCAGCCAGCACACCAGCCACAACAGCCACTGCAGCGGGCTGAACGGGGCGATGGTCTCGCGCGGGGCGTGGTGGCCGAGGAACTGGAAGCCGACGGTGAACAGTGCCGACGCGAGCATCCACAGCGCGACCACCGGCAACGCGTCGTAGACCAGCGCCAGCACCCGCCATCCCACCAGCGCCCTGGCCCGCGGCATCCCCTCGTTCATGCGCCCATTGTAGGGAGCGTCAGCCCGAGCGGCGCTGGAACAGGACCGCGGAGACGCCGAGCATCAGCACCGGCGGCAGCAGGTAGGCGACGCGGTAGTCGAACTTGAACACCCCGGCCATGCGCACGAACTGCGTCTGCAGCAACCAGAACCCGAGCGCGAACACGATGCCGACGAACAACCGTCGCCCGAGGCCGCCACTGCGCAGGGTGCCGAACGCGAACGGCACCGCCGCCAGGCACAGCGCCAACACGTTGAACGCATAGAACCAGCGGCCCCAGTAGGGTTCCTCGAACTCGCTGGCGTCCAGGCCGTTGCGGCGCCGGTACTCGATGCTGGAGCGCAGCGCCGAGGAACTCAGCGCCGAGGGACGGACCACGCTGGCGGCCAGCGCGGTCGGATCGAGCTGCGATTCCCAGCGCTCCGCCAGCGATTCGGTCTGGGTCACCGAGCGCGGCTCGAACCAGGTGCGATGCACGTCGTGCAGCAGCCAGCCACCGTCGCGGTGCTCGGCGGTGGCGGCGCGGGCGATCGATTCCAGCCGGCCCTCGTCGTCGAACTCGTACAGGTGCACGTCGCGCAGTTCCAGCCAGCTTTCGTCGCCGCGGCTCTGCTCCTCGCCGCTGCCGGCGTTGAGGAAGGTGTTGCCCTCGCGCGCCCACAGGCCGGAGTACTGGGCCACGATCAGGTCCGGCGAGCGCGCCGAAGCCTTCAGCGCATCCGCGCGGCGCTGGCCCCACGGCGCCAGGGTCTCGCCATTGAGCACCATCAGCGCGGTCAGCACCGCCAGCGCCATCGCCACCGCCAGGCCCAGCCGGCGCCGCGACAGGCCGAGCGCGCGCAGCGCGGTCAGTTCCGAGGTGGTGGCGAGCTGGCCCATGCCCATCAACGTGCCGATCACCGCCGCGGTCGGGAACAGGAAATACGCCCGCCGAGGCACCGTGTAGATCACGTACACCAGGGCCGAGGAGAAGGTGTAGTCGCCCTCGCCGATGTCGCCGATCTCCGGCATCAGTCCGCCGATGACGAAGTCCAGGCCGACCAGCACCGCCCAGGTCACCAGCACGGTGCCGAGCAGCACCCGGCCGACGTACAGGTCGTGGATGCGCGGGAAGGTGGTCCCGGGGATCAGCTTCATGCCGACCTCCAGGGCGCGCGCAGCGGCCGCCGCAGGCGCCCGTCGGTGAAATACATCCACAGGCCCAGTGCCAGCAGCGGCAACACCAGCCACCACAGGCCCGCCGCCTGCGGCAGCTTGCCGCCGGCCAGCCAGTCGGTGCCGAGCATGGTCAGGTTCATGCCGACCAGGTAGGCGAGGAAGCCGAGCAGCACCCGGCCGTAGCGCGATTGCCGCGGCGGGCTGCGCGCCAGCGGCACCGCCAGCAACGCGAAGGCGAGCGCCAGCAGCGGCGGCGCGATGCGGTAATGGAGCTGGGCGCGGGTGTCGGGACTGGGGTCGCGCAGCAGCGCGAGCGTGGGCATCGCCTCCGGGTCGCGCTTGGGCTTGGCGTCCTCGCGCTGCGGCATCAGCAGGTCGTTGGCGGCATAGCGCATCAGCCGGAAATCACGCCCGGTCTCGCGCGGCCCTTCGACCCGGAAGCCGTCCTCCAGGCGCAGGAACCGGTCCTGGCCCTGCTGGCTGGTGGTCGCGGTCCTGGCGCTGGTGACGTCGAGGCGGTCGCCCGACTGCCGGTACACGAACACCCGCTCCATCCGGGTGCCGTCGGCCGACATCGCGCCGACGTAGACCACGCCACCGCCGCCGGGCAGCTCGGTGAAGCGCCCGGCCTCGAGCCCGGCGACCAGCACGTTGCGGTTGCTCTCGGCGATCAGCGCGGCCGAGGTCGCCTTGGCCCACGGGCCCAGCCACAGCGACAGCACCGCGATCACCCCCACCACCGGCAGCACCAGCAGCATCAGCGGCCGCAGCATCCGCCGCGGGCCGACCCCGACCGAGCCGAGCACCGGCATCTCGGCGTCGCGGTACAGCCGGCCCACCGCCAGCAGCAGCCCGAGCATCAGCCCCAGCGGCAGGATCAGCGGCAGATAGCGCAGGGTCTGCAGGCCGAGCTGCGAGAGCATCATCGCCGCGGGCACCCGCCCGGCCGCGATCTGCGCGAGCACGTTGGCGAACAGGCCGCCGAGGCTGACCATCAGCAGCACGACCAGCGCGGCGAAGGTGGCCTGGCCGAATTCGCGCAGAAGGTAGCGGTCGAGCAGCGGCATCGGGGTCCTTGGCTGGGGGAATCCAGGGGCTTGCTTTAGAATCGACGGCTTCCGTCCAAGCGCAGCCGCGCCATTGTACGGAAACCCCCATCGTCTCCCCGTCGGAACCCCGGATGAGCCTCGACACCCGCCTGAGCCGCGAAGCCCCCATCACCGCCAACGTGGATTGCGTGGTGGTCGGCGCGTTCGCCGACGCCACCTTCACGCCGGCCGCGCAGGCCATCGACGCCGCCTGCGGCGGGCGCCTGCGCGCGCTGGCCGAGCGCGGCGACCTCTCCGGCAAGCCCGGCAAGACCATGCTGCTGCACGACCTCGATGGGGTCGCCGCGCCGCGGGTGCTGGTGGTCGGGCTCGGCGAGCCGGCGAAGTTCGGGGTCGCCCAGTACCTCAAGGCCGTGGGCGACGCCGCGCGCGCGCTCAGGACCGGCCCGGCGGCGTCGGCGCTGCTGACCCTCACCGAAGTGGCCGTGCCCGGCCGCGACGCGGCCTGGAACATCCGCCAGGCGGTGGTCGCCGCCGACCACGCCTGCTACCGCTACACCGCCACCCTGGGCGCGAAGAACAAGCGCCGCGAGGAAACCGGGCTGAAGGCGCTGGCCGTGACCGGCAGCGCCAGCGGCGCCGGCGACGAGCAGGCGCTGGCCCAGGGCCGCGCGATCGCCGCGGGCGTGGCGTTCGCGCGCGAGCTCGGCAACCTGCCGCCGAACGTGTGCAACCCGGGCTACGTGGCACGACAGGGCCGCGAGTTCGCCGCCCGCGTCGGCGGCAAGGTTTCCTGCGAGGTGCTGGACCGCGAGCAGATGCAGGCGCTGGGCATGGGCTCGCTGCTGGCGGTCGCGCAGGGCTCGGCCAACCCGCCGCAGCTGGTGGTGATGAAGTACGACGGCGCCGGCAAGGACGACAAGCCCTACGTGCTGGTCGGCAAGGGCATCACCTTCGATACCGGCGGCATCAACCTGAAGACCCAGGGCGGCATCGAGGACATGAAGTACGACATGTGCGGCGCGGCCACGGTGCTGGGCACCTTCGTCGCCGCGGTCGGCATGCAGCTGCCGGTGAACCTGGTGTGCATCGCCGCCGCCGTCGAGAACATGCCCGACGGCAACAGCTACCGCCCGTCCGACGTGCTCACCAGCATGTCCGGCAAGACCATCGAGGTCGGCAACACCGACGCCGAGGGCCGCCTGATCCTGTGCG
>NZ_JBIQNC010000160.1:5042-11574 GCF_044462705.1 Xenophilus sp. | reverse complement strand
GTCCTGCTCAAGCGCGAGGACCAGCAGCCGGTGTTCAGCTTCAAGCTGCGCGGGGCCTACAACAAGATGGCGCACCTGTCGCCCGAGCAGCTGCAGCGCGGGGTGATCTGCGCCTCGGCCGGCAACCACGCGCAGGGCGTGGCGCTGGGTGCGCGCCGGCTCGACACGCGCGCCGTGATCGTGATGCCGGTGACCACGCCGCAGGTCAAGATCGACGCCGTGCGCGCGCTCGGCGGCGAGGTGCACCTGCACGGCGACAGCTATTCCGACGCCTACCAGCACGCCCTCGAGCTGCAGCGCACGGAGGGCCTGACCTTCGTCCATCCCTTCGACGATCCGGAGGTCATCGCCGGCCAGGGCACGATCGCGATGGAGATCCTGCGCCAGCACCAGGGCCCGCTCGACGCGGTGTTCGTCGCCATCGGGGGCGGCGGGCTGATCTCGGGCGTGGCCAACTACATCAAGGCGGTGCGGCCGGAGATCCGCGTCATCGGCGTGCAGATGAACGACTCGGACGCGATGAGGCAGTCGGTGGCCGGCGGCGAGCGGGTGAACCTGCCGGACGTCGGCCTCTTCGCCGACGGCACGGCCGTGAAGCTGGTGGGTGAGGAGACCTTCCGCATCGCGCGCGAACTGGTGGACGAGTTCGTCGTCGTCGACACCGACGCCGTGTGCGCCGCGATCAAGGACATCTTCATCGACACGCGCAGCATCGTCGAGCCCTCGGGCGCGATGGCGGTGGCGGCGATCAAGCAGTACGCCGAGGCTCGCGGCGCACGGGGCGAGCGCTATGCCGCGATCCTGTGCGGCGCCAACATGAACTTCGACCGCCTGCGCTTCGTGGCCGAGCGGGCCGAGGTGGGCGAGGAGCGCGAGGCGCTCTTCGCCGTCACCATCCCCGAGGAGCGCGGCAGCTTCCGGCGCTTCTGCGAACTGGTGGGCGAGCTGCCCGGCGCCTCGCGCAACGTGACGGAGTTCAACTACCGCATCAGCGATGCCAAGGTGGCGCACGTGTTCGTCGGCCTGACCACCGCCGCCCGCGGCGAGTCGGCGGCCATCGCCGACACCTTCCGCGCCCACGGCTTCGGTGCGCTGGACCTCACGCACGACGAACTGGCCAAGGAGCACGTGCGCTACATGGTCGGCGGCCGCTCGGGCCTGGCGCACGACGAGCGGCTGCTGCAGTTCGTGTTCCCGGAGCGGCCGGGCGCGCTGCTGAAGTTCCTGAGCCTGATGCGGCCGAGCTGGAACATCAGCCTGTTCCACTACCGCAACCAGGGCGCCGACTACGGGCGCATCCTGGTCGGGCTGCAGGTGCCCGAGGCGGACAACGACGCCTTCACGGCCTTCCTGGAGGCGCTCGGCTACCCCTACGTGGACGAGACGGGCAACCCGGCGTACCGGCTGTTCCTGCAGGCCTGAGAGAGAACCGGCTCAGCCCGCCGGCATGGCCGGCGCCGGGCGCGGCGGGCCATTGACGGCGCCGGGCCGCGCCGGCACCTGCAGCGTGAAGGCCGCGGGCGCATCCACGCCGGCGCCGACGCGCACGCCGTGCGCATCCACACCCTGCAGCACGTAGCCCTGCGCCAGCGCGGCGCCCGCCCGGAAGGGGCGCGGCGGCTTGCCATCGACGGCGATCAGCGCGGCGCCGCGGCCGTTGGCATCGGCCACCACGCCCAGCAGCGCGAAGCGGCTGGCGGCATCGGGCACGCGGACGGCCTGCGCCACCGCCGGCTGCGCGCCGAGGGCCCGCGCCACGGCCTGGGTGTCGATGCTCATCGCCGGCGTAGCCGACACCGCAGGCGGGCGGTCGCCATCGGCCGGCGATGCCAGCCGCAGGCCCCAGAACACGAGGCTCGCCGCAGCGGCCGCCCATACCAGCACGGTGGTGGCGGCAGCCGGCCAGCGGGTCGGGGCGTGCGCTTGTGTCATGGGTGCGGATTATGATCCGCCGCTTCCCCGATCCCCCTCTCCCTTCCTGCGATGCGCCAACGTCCGGTTCCCACACTGCAACGCGGCTTCACGCTGATCGAACTGATGGTGGTGCTGGTCATCATCGGCGTGCTGGCGGCGCTGATCGTGCCCAACGTCATCGGCCGCGCCGACGACGCCCGCGTGACCGCCGCGCGCACCGACGTCCACAACCTGATGAACGCGCTGAAGATGTACCGCCTGGACAACCAGCGCTACCCCACGGCCGAGCAGGGGCTGCAGGCGCTGGTGGCGCGGCCGACCGCCAACCCCGTTCCGCCGAACTGGAAGCCGTACGTCGACAAGCTGCCCAACGACCCGTGGGGCCGCCCCTACCAGTACATGAATCCGGGCGTGCAGGGCGAGATCGACGTGCTTTCCCTCGGCGCCGACGGCCAGCCCGGCGGCGAAGGCAACGATGCCGACATCGGTAGCTGGCAATAGCCACAGCGCCACGCGCCCCCCGCGGGGCTTCACCCTCATCGAATTCCTGGTGGTGGTGGCCATCATGGCCTTCGCCATCGCAGGCGTGAGCCTGTCGCTGCGCGACAGCGGGCAGGCCGCCCTGGACCGCGAAGCCGAGCGCCTGGCCGCGCTGCTGGAAGCGGCCCGCGCGCAGTCGCGCGCCAGCGGCGCCACGGTGCGCTGGCGCGTCACCGAGGAAGGCTTCGCCTTCGACGGCCTGCCCCCCGGGGCCCTGCCCAGCCACTGGATGCACGCCGGCGTCGGCGCCCTGCCGCTCGATGCCGCCGGCGTCGCGGTGCCGGTGCTGCAACTGGGTCCGGAGCCGATCATCGCCGCACAGCAGGTGCTGCTGAGCACCGAGGGGCCGCCGGCGCGCCGCCTGCGGGTGGCGACCGACGGCCTGCGGCCCTTCGCCGTCACGAACCTGCCGTGACGACGATGCGCCGCAACGGCTTCACGCTGATCGAGGTGATGGTGGCGCTGGCCATCGTCGCGATCGCGCTGGCCGCCGGCACGCAGGCCGTCAATGCGCTCGGCCGCAACGCGCAGCGGCAGTCCGACATGGTGCTGGCGCAGCTGTGCGCCGAGAACGAACTGGCGAAGGTGCGGCTGGCGTCGCAGATGCCGGCCGTGGGCGACAGCATGCTGGCCTGCACGCAGGCCGGCACGGTCTTCACGGTGGCCGTCACCACCACCTCCACGCTCAACCCCAACTTCCGCCGCGTGGACGTGCAGGTGCGCGACGCCGACCAGTGGCCGGTGCTGCGGTTGTCGACCGTGGTGGGGCGGTTCTGATGCCGCGCCCCGGCCTTCGCGCGCGCGCCGCCGGCTTCACCCTGGTCGAGCTGCTGGTCGCGCTGGCCGTGATGGCGCTGCTGGCGCTGGTGAGCTGGCGCGGGCTGGAGGCGATGGCCCGTGCGCAGGCCGGCCACCGCGAGCGCGACGACGCGGTGCTGGTGCTGCAGACCTCCCTGGCGCAGTGGAACGCCGACCTGGACGCCGCCACGCCGTACGGCGACCTGCCCGCCATGGACTGGAACGGCCAGGTGCTGCGCCTCACCCGCCGCGGCAGCGACGGCGCCGGGCGGCCGGCCGCGCTGGTGGTGGCCTGGACCGCGCGCCCGGGCGCCGGGGGCCTGCGCTGGATGCGCTGGCAGTCGCCGCCGCTGGCCGCGCGCGACCAATGGCAGCAGGCCTGGCAACGGGCCGCCGCCTGGGCGCAGGACGGCGCGCGCGAGGTCGACGCGGCCGCCACCCCGCTGCTGCCGCTGGCCGGCTGGCAGTTGGCGTACTTCCGCGGCGGCAGTTGGAGCGCGGCCGTGCCTGCCGAGTCCCTGGGCCTGAACAACCCGCTGCCCGACGGCGTGCGCCTGCTGCTGGCGCTGCCACCCGGCGCCGGCCTGAGCGGCGCGGTGCAGCGCGACTGGGTGCGGCCCACCTACGCTGCGCCGAAGCAGGGATGAAGCGCATGCACCGGCCCTCTTCTGCCCTGTCCCGGCACCAGCGCGGCGCCGCCCTGCTGCTGGCGATGCTGACCGTGACCCTGGTCGCCACCTTCTCCGCCGCCGCCCTGTGGCAGCAGTGGCGCAGCACCGAGATCGAGGCCGCAGAGCGGGCGCGCCTGCAATCGGCCTGGGTGCTGGTGGGCGCGCTCGACTGGTCGCGCCTGATCCTGCGCGAGGACGGCCGCACCGGCGGCGCCGACCACCTGGCCGAGCCCTGGGCCGTGCCGCTGGCCGAGGCCAAGCTCACCAGCTTCCTCGCGGCCGACAAGAACATCGGCAGCGACGCGCTGGAAGGCCTGCCGGACGCCTTCCTGTCGGGCCGCATCGTGGACGCGCAGTCCAGGCTCAACGTGCGCAACCTGGTGGACGGCGGCCGCGCCGTGCCCCAGGCGGTGGCGGCCTTCCGCAAGCTGTTCGAGCTGCTGGGGCTGCCGCCCTCGCAGGTCGATACGCTGGTGGCCGGGCTGCTGCGGGCCAGCCCGCGCACCGCCACGCCCGCGGGCGCGGAGGCCCAGCCCCCCGCCGGCGGCGAGGACGCGCCGCTGATGCCCCAGCGCGTGCAGGAACTGGTCTGGCTCGGCCTGCCGGCCGCCAGCGTCGCGGCCATCGCGCCTCACGTCACCGTGCTGCCCACCACCGGTGCGAAGCTGAACATCAACACCGCCAGCGCCGAGGCGCTGTTCGCCAGCGTGCCGAAGCTGGACCTGGCCGGCGCGCGCCGCCTGGTGGAGCAGCGCCAGCGCCGCTTCTTCAGGACGCTCGCCGAGGCGAACGAACTCATCCAGTCCAGCGACGCGCAGTTCACCGAGGGCCTGCACGGCGTGGCGACGCAGTACTTCGAGGTGCTGGGCCGGCTGCGGCTGGACCGCACCTGGGTCGAGGAGCGCTCGCTGCTCCTGCGCAACGGCCTGGCGCTGAGCGTGGTGTGGCGCCAGCGTGGTGCAGGCACCACGGACGAACTCACCGGCCCCTGACCCTGTAAGCGCTTGTAGCAAAGTTGAATAAAAATGGCCTCCCCGCCCAGCCGGCGGATGCGGCCAGCTATCAAATCCAGAGCAAAGCGACCCGTGCCGCCCGCCCTTCCCCGACCACTGCAATCCCCCGCCCCGCACCGATGGCCTTGATCCTGGTCCAGCCTCCGCCGCCCACGGCACTGCCCGGCGCCGACTTCGCGTGGGCGGAATGGTCGGCAGACCGCCAGCGGCTGCGCCAGCAGGGCAGCGCCCCGCCGGCCCTGCTGCCGGGCCAGGGCGAGGCGACGGTGATCGTGCCGGCAGCGGCGCTGTCCTGGCATCGCGTGACGCTGCCGCCGGGCAGCCTGGCCAGCGCCGCCCGGCTGCGCAGCGTGCTGGCCGGCCTGCTGGAAGACCGCTTGCTGGACGAGCCCGAGCAACTGCACTTCGCCCTGGAGCCCGGCGCCCGCGCCGGCGAGCCGGCCTGGGTCGCCATCTGCCAGCGCGCCTGGCTGCGCGCGGTGGTGCAGGCGCTGGAAGGTGCCGGGCGCCGCATCGGCCGGCTGGTGCCCGAGTTCGCGCCGCGCCCCGCCGACGCGCCGCCGCTGCTCTTCGCCACCGGCGAGCCCGGCCATGCGCACCTGACGGTGTGCGACGGCAACGGCGTGCTCAGCCTGCCGCTGGACGGCGCCGCCGTCGCGCTGGCCGGCCCGCTGCCGCCCGATGCCGAGGCCGGCGCCGAACCGGCGGTGGCGGAACTGGCCGAGGCGCTGATGGGCCGCCCGGTGCGCCTGCTGCCCGCGCCGCAGCGCTGGCTGGAAGCGACGGAACTGCCCTGGGATCTGGCGCAGTTCGAGTTCGCCATGACGGGCCGCGCGCGGGCCGGCAAGCAACTGGCCGCCACGGCCGATGCGCTGTGGCGCGCGCCACGCTGGCGTGCCGCCCGCTGGGGCGCGGGCCTGCTGGTGGCAGCGCAACTGGTCGGCGTCAACGCCTGGGCCTGGAAGGAACGCCACGCCCTGGAAGCCAAGCGCCGCGCGGTCGATCAGGTGCTGGTGCAGACCTTCCCCTCGGTGAAGCTGGTGATCGACGCGCCGGCGCAGATGGCGCGCGAGGTCGCCGCCCTGCAGCAGGCCACCGGCGGCCTGACGGCGGGCGACCTGGAACCCATGCTGGCCGCTCTGGCCGCCAGCCTGCCGGCAGGCAGCCTGCCCACCGCCATCGACTATGCCGGCGGCCAGTTGCGCCTGCGCGGCCTCGACCTGCCCCCGAGCGCGCAGAACACCCTGGCCGGCGCCCTCGCCAGCCGCGGCTACCACGCGCGCAGCGAAGGGGGCCTGCTGCTGGTGCAGGCGGAGGCGGCCCGATGACGCCGCAGGCAACCCAACGCTGGCGGGCCTGGTGGGCCGCCCTGGCGCCGCGCGAGCAGCGGCTGGTGGCCGGCGCCGCCGCGCTGGTCGTGCTGGCCCTGCTGTGGTGGGTCGCCCTGGCGCCGGCGCTGCGCACGCTCGCGGCCGCACCGCAGGCCCATGCGCGGCTGGACGCCCAGTGGCAGCAGATGGCGGCGCTGCAGGCCCAGGCCCGCGCCCTGCAGGCCCAGCCCAAGGCCGGCCGCGACGACGCCCTGCGTGCCCTGGA
>NZ_JBIQNC010000160.1:0-4942 GCF_044462705.1 Xenophilus sp. | reverse complement strand
GCGCCCTGCAGGCCCAGCCCAAGGCCGGCCGCGACGACGCCCTGCGTGCCCTGGAGGCATCGGTGCGCGACAGCCTGGGCGCCGATGCGCGGGTGCAGGCGGCCGGCGGCGGCGAGGCGGTCGGCATCGCGCTGCGCGGCGTGCCGGCCGAGGCGCTGGCCGACTGGCTGGCACAGGCGCGCAGCAACGCCCGCGCCGTGCCGCGCGAGGTGCATCTCACACGCAGCGCGGCGACCGGCGCGGACGCTGCCGCCGCCAAGGCACCCGGCACGCCGGCCGCCGTGCGCTGGGACGGCACGCTGGTCATGAACCTGCCCAACCGCTGAACCACATGGCCCGCCGCGACGCGCTGCTCCCCGTCTCGCACGCCGCCGGCTGGCGCTGGGCGCTGCTGGGCGGCCTGCTGGGCGTGCTGGCGGCGCTGGCCGTCTGGGCGCCGGCGCGCTGGCTGGCCGGCGCACTGGAAGGCTGGAGCGGCGGGCACCTGCGCCTGGTGCAGGCGCGCGGCACCGTGTGGAACGGCAGCGCCGGGGTGGTGCTGGCCAGCGGCGCCGGCGGCGCCGACCCGGTCTCGCTGCCGGGCCGGCTGGCCTGGCGGCTGCGCCCGGCGCTGGACGGCGTGCGCGGCCGGCTCGACCTGCCCTGCTGCACGCCGCAGGGCCTGGGCTTCCGCGCCCAGGTGGCCGGCGCAGCCGGCGCCGGCTGGCGCCTGGCCTGGCAGGACGCGCCGTCGCGCTGGCCGGCCGCCATGCTGTCCGGCCTGGGCGCGCCCTGGAACACGCTGCGCCCGGAAGGCACGCTGGACCTGCGCACGCGCGGCTTCTCGCTGCGCTGGCGCGACGGCCGGCTGGACTTCGACGGCGCGGCGACGGTCGACGCGGTGGACATCTCCTCCAGCCTGTCGACGCTGCGCCCGATGGGCAGCTACCGCGTGGCGCTGGAGGGCGGCCCCGCCGCCAGCCTGCTGCTGACCACCACCGAGGGCAGCCTGCAACTGGCCGGCAGCGGCCGCTGGACGGGCCGCGCCATGCGCTTCAGCGGCGAAGCCGCGGCCGCCCCCGGCAGCGAGGACGCGCTGTCGAACCTGCTGAACATCATCGGCCGCCGGGAAGGCGCCCGATCCATCATTTCCCTGGGCTGACCCATGACCCTTCCTTCCCTTGACCGCCTGCGGCCGGCCGTGCTGGCCGCATCGATCCACCTGGCGCTGCTGGCGGCCTTCCCCGCCGTCGCGCTGGCGCAGGCCGGCCAGGCAGCAGAACAGCCGGTGCGCCGCGGCGAACCGATCACGCTGAACTTCACCAACGCCGAGATCGAGGCGGTGGCCCGCACCATGGCCGTGATCACCGGCCGCGACGTGGTGGTGGACCCGCGAGTGAAGGGCACGATGAACCTGCACACCGAGCGGCCGGTGCCGCCGGCCGCCGCGTTCGACCAGTTCTCGGCGGCGCTGCGGCTGCAGGGCTTCGCCATCGTGCAGGCCGATGGCCTCTACAAGGTGGTGCCGGAGGCCGAGGCCAAGCTGCAGACGGGCACCGTCGCCACCTCCGTGGGCGCGTCCGGCGGCGCGGGCGACAACCAGATCGTCACGCAGGTGTTCCGCCTGCACCACGAGTCCGCGGCCAACCTGCTGCCGGTGCTGCGTCCGCTGATCCCGCCCAACAACACGATCAACGTCAACCCCGGCAACAACTCGCTGGTCATCACCGACTACGCCGGCAACCTGCGGCGGCTGGCGCGCATCGTCGCCGCGCTGGACGTGCCCAACGCCTCGGACATCGAGGTCATCCCGCTGCGCCACTCCGTCGCCACCGACATGCTGCCGCTGGTGCAGCGGCTGGTGGACGGCGGCAGCGGCACCGGCCCGGCGGGCGCCGTGCCGGCCGCCGCGGGCGGCGGGGCCGACACGTCCTTCCGCACCGCGCTGCTGGCCGACCCGCGCAGCAACGCGATCATCGTGCGCGCCGCCAACCCGGCGCGGGTGCAGCTCATCCGCACGCTGGTCGACAAGCTGGACCGCCCGCCGATGGACACCGGCAACGGCGCCGCCGGCAACATCTACGTGGTCTACCTGAAGAACGCCGACGCGGTGCGGCTGGCGACCACGCTGCGCGCGGCCATCGCCAGCGGGCAGATCTCGGCCACCGGCCAGCCCGTGGCCGCGGGCGGCGGCGGCGCCGCCAACCCGGCGGCGCCCATGCTCAACACGATGGCGCAACTGGGCGCGCAAGGCAGCAACGGCATGGGCGCCAGCAGCGCCGCCACGGCGCCGGTGAACAACGCCAACCAGCCCTCCACCGGCGGGCAGATCCAGGCCGACCCGTCGACCAACTCGCTGATCATCACCGCGCCGGAGCCGCAGTACCGGCAGATCCGCGCCGTCATCGACCGGCTCGACAGCCGCCGCGCGCAGGTGCTGATCGAGAGCCTGATCGTGGAGGTCAACGCCGAGCGGGCGGCCGAGTTCGGCGTGCAGTGGCAAAGCGCGCTGGGCAACAGCGGCGACCGCAACGTCGGCGTGATCGGCACCAACTCCAGCCTGGCCGGCGCCAACATCATCGACCTGGCGGTGGGCCTGGCGACCGGGAATCCGACGACGCGGCCCTCGTCGGGCTTCAACTTCGGCATCGGCCACCGCATCGGCGGGCAGTACGTGCTGGGGCTGGTGGCGCGCTTCCTCTCGGCCAACGGCGAGGGCAACGTGCTCTCGACCCCCAACCTGCTGACGCTGGACAACGAGGAGGCCAAGATCGTCGTCGGCCAGAACGTGCCCTTCGTCACCGGCCAGTTCACCAACACCGGCAGCGCGACCACGCAGGTCAATCCCTTCCAGACCATCGAGCGCAAGGACGTCGGCCTGACGCTGCGCGTGCGCCCGCAGATCAGCGAGACGGGCACGGTGAAGATGACGATCTTCCAGGAGGTCTCGGCCGTGCTGGCGGGCACCGAGAACGCGCCCAACGGACCCACCACCACCAAGCGCGCCATCGAGTCCAGCGTGCTGGTGGACGACGGCAGCATCATCGTGCTGGGCGGCCTGCTGTCGGACGAGTATTCCGCCAACCAGGAGAAGGTGCCCGGCCTGGGCGACGTGCCGGTGCTGGGCAACCTGTTCAAGAGCGAGGTGCGCAGCCGCCGCAAGACCAACCTGATGGTGTTCCTGCGGCCCACCATCGTGCGCGACCAGCTCTCGGGCGACGCCGTCACCGCCGACCGCTACGAGCAGCTGCGCGCCCTGCAGCAGGCCAGCCAGCCGGCCACCGACAACCCGATGCTCAACGCCGTGCGTTCGTCGGCGGTCCTGCCGCCGCTGCCCGAGCTGGGCGCCCGGGAGGGCGACCCCTCGCGCCGCGTCGAGGGCACGCGCCTGATCCCGCCGCCGCTGCCGCCGGCCGCGCGCCCGGCGCCGCCGAGCGACTGGGACCCGATGCGCGGCGCGCCGCCGCCCACCGCCGATCCGGCCACGCAACAGCGCATGCCATGAGCCCCCGCCCGGCCGTTCCGAAGGGGGCTCGCGCCGCAGCGCGCCAGCGCGGAGGCATCCAATGACCTCGCCGGCTGCTGCCCGCTACCCGCTGCCCTACGCCTTCGCACGCAGCCAGCAACTGCTGCTGGAGTGCGGCGACGACGGCGCCTGCACGCTGTGGATGCCGGTGGGCGCCTCGCGCAGCGCCGTGGGCGAGGTGCTGCGCAAGCACGCCGTCGCCGGCTTCCAGACGCTGCCGGCCGACCAGCTCGCGCAGCGCATCAGCGCGGCCTACGCGCAGGGCGAATCCAGCGCCGCCGCGGTGGTCAGCGAGGTGCAGAGCGACGCCGACCTCACGCGCATGATGCAGGAGTTGCCGGCGGTCGAGGACCTGCTGGAGTCGGCCGGCGACGCGCCCATCATCCGCATGCTCAACGCGCTGCTGACGCAGGCCGCGCGCGACGGCGCCAGCGACATCCACATCGAGCCCTACGAGCGCCACTCCTCGGTGCGCTTCCGCATCGACGGCACGCTGCGCGAGGTGGTGCAGCCCAACCGCGCGCTGCACGCGGCGCTGATCTCGCGGCTGAAGATCATGGCCGACCTGGACATCGCCGAGAAGCGCCTGCCGCAGGACGGCCGCATCTCGCTGCGCATCGGCACGCGGGCGGTGGACGTGCGCGTGTCCACCCTGCCCTCGGCGCACGGCGAGCGCGCGGTGCTGCGTCTCCTGGACAAGTCCGAGAGCCGGCTCACGCTGGAGGCGGTGGGCATGCAGGGCGCGCAGCTCGCGCGCTTCCGCGGGCTGATCACGCAGCCGCACGGCATCATCCTCGTGACGGGGCCGACCGGCTCGGGCAAGACCACCACCCTCTACGCGGCGCTCGGCGAACTCGACGCCAGCCGCAGCAACATCATGACGGTGGAGGACCCGATCGAGTACGAGCTGCCCGGCATCGGCCAGACGCAAGTCAACGCCCGCATCGAGCTGACCTTCGCCAAGGCCCTGCGTGCGATCCTGCGGCAGGACCCGGACGTCATCATGATCGGCGAGATCCGCGACTACGAGACGGCGCAGATCGCCATCCAGGCCTCGCTCACCGGCCACCTGGTGCTGGCCACGCTGCACACCAACGACGCGGTGAGCGCCGTCACCCGCCTCACGGACATGGGCGTGGAGCCCTTCCTGCTGTCCAGTTCGCTGCTGGGCGTGCTGGCCCAGCGGCTGGTGCGCCGGCTGTGCACCGCCTGCGCGGTGGACGGCCCCTCCGGCCGCGAGCCGGTCGGCTGCGAGGCCTGCGGTCACACCGGCTACCAGGGCCGCACCGGCATCTTCGAGATGCTGGTGGCCGACGACGCCGTGCGCGCGCTGGTGCACGGCCGCGCGGCCGAGAGCGAGCTGCTCGCCGCCGCCGAGCGCGCCGGCCTGCAGTCGATGCGGCAGGACGGCGAGCGGCTGGTGGCCGCCGGCGTCAC
>NZ_JBIQNC010000159.1:10385-11735 GCF_044462705.1 Xenophilus sp. | reverse complement strand
CCTCGGGCTGCGGCAAGTCCACGCTGCTGCGCACCTTCAACCGCATGTTCGAGCTGTACCCGGAACAGCGCGCCGAGGGCGCGATCGAGCTGGACGGCGAGAACCTGCTGACCAGCCGGCAGGACGTGGCGCTGATCCGCGCCAAGGTCGGCATGGTGTTCCAGAAGCCCACGCCCTTCCCGATGTCGATCTACGACAACATCGCCTTCGGCGTGCGCCTGTTCGAGAACCTCTCGGCCTCCGAGATGGACGACCGCGTCGAGTGGGCGCTGAAGAAGGCGGCCCTGTGGACCGAGGTGCGCGACAAGCTGCAGCAAAGCGGCTCGGGCCTCTCGGGCGGGCAGCAGCAGCGCCTGTGCATCGCGCGCGGCATCGCCATCAAGCCCGAGGTGCTGCTGCTGGACGAGCCCTGCTCGGCGCTGGACCCGATTTCCACCGCCAAGATCGAGGAGCTGATCGCCGAGCTGAAGAACGAGTACACGGTGGTGATCGTGACGCACAACATGCAGCAGGCCGCCCGCTGCAGCGACTACACGGCCTACATGTACCTGGGCGACCTGATCGAGTTCGGCCCCACGGAGCAGATGTTCTTCAAGCCGCAGCGCAAGGAGACCGAGGACTACATCACCGGCCGCTTCGGCTGACCGCAAGGAGAGACGAGATGCCCGACAAGCACCTTTCGACCCAGTTCGACAGCGAACTCAACACCGTCTCCTCGCGCGTGATGGAGCTGGGCGGCATGGCCGAATCGCAGATCCGGCTGGCCATCCATGCGCTGCTGCACTTCGACGGCGAGACGGCGCAGCGCGTGATGGACACCGAGGCGCGCGTGAACGCGATGGAGATCGAGATCGACCGCGAGCTGTCCTCCATCATCGCCCGCCGCCAGCCGACGGCACGCGACCTGCGCCTCCTGATCGCCATTTCCAAGACCACCGCCAACCTGGAGCGCGTGGGCGACGAGGCCAACAAGATCGCCCGCCTGGTCAAGTCCGTCATCGACAACGGCACGGCGCGCTCGGTGCCGGCGTCGGAGCTGCGCATCGCGGCCGACCTGGCCTCTGGCCTGCTGCGCAAGGCGCTGGACGCCTTCGCGCGGCTGGACACCGCGGCGGCGCTGTCGATCCTGAAGGACGACGACCTGATCGACCAGGAGTTCGACGGCTTCGTGCGCAAGCTGGTCACCTACATGATGGAAGACCCGCGCACCATCTCCGCCGGGCTGGACCTGCTGTTCGTCGCCAAGGCCATCGAGCGCATCGGCGACCATGCGAAGAACATCGCCGAGTTCATCATCTATGTCGTCAAGGGCGCCGACGTGCGGCACACTTCGATGCAAGAGATCGAATC
>NZ_JBIQNC010000159.1:6907-10285 GCF_044462705.1 Xenophilus sp. | reverse complement strand
GTCCTGATCGTCGAGGACGAGTCCTCCATCGCCGAGCTGCTGGCCGTGAACCTGCGGCACAACGGCTTCGAGCCGATCTGGGCCGAGGACGGCGACAGCGCCCAGCGCGAGATCGACGCCGTGCTGCCGGACCTGATCCTGCTCGACTGGATGCTGCCCGGCCAGAGCGGCCTGCAGCTGGCGCGCCAGTGGCGCAAGGACAGCCGCACCAAGGCCGTGCCCATCCTCATGCTCACCGCCCGCGGCGACGAGCCCGACAAGGTGGCGGGCCTGGACGCCGGCGCCGACGACTACATCACCAAGCCCTTCTCCACGCAGGAGATGCTGGCGCGCATCCGCGCCGTGCTGCGGCGCCGGGCGCCCGAGGCGGCCAGCGAGCGCGTGGAGGTGGGCGAACTGGCGCTGGACAGCGCCACCCACCGCGTCACCTGGCAGGGCACGCCGCTGAAGATGGGGCCGACGGAGTTCAAGCTGCTGGCCTACCTGATGCAGAACGCCGAGCGCGTGCACAGCCGCTCGCAACTGCTCGACAAGGTCTGGGGCGACCACGTCTTCATCGAGGAGCGCACGGTGGACGTGCACGTCAAGCGCCTGCGCGAGTCGCTGGGCGCGGCCGCCGCCATGGTCGAGACGGTGCGCGGCGCCGGCTACCGCTTCACGGCGCAGGCCACCGTCTGATGCCTGCTTGAGCGCCGGCCCGGCCCGCGTGCGCGGGGAGCGGGCCGGATAATCGCGATCCCATGCCGCTTCGATTCCTCACCTTCCTGGCCGCTGCCTGCGCGGGCGCGGCCGTTGCCGTCGCCGCGCTCGGCTGGCGGCAGTGGGGCTGGGGCGCCATGGCCGGCGCGCTGGCCTGGCTGGCGCTCGACGCATGGCAGGCTTCGCGCCTGCTGCGCGCGCTGCGGGCCGAGGGCGCGCCCATGCCGGCGCGCGGCCTCGGCCTGTGGGGCGAGCTGGCCGAGCGCATCCGCAAGCAGTTGCGCCTGCGCGAGCAGCAGACGCGGCAGGCGCAGGACCGGCTGGACGAATTCCTGCAGGCCATCCAGGCCTCGCCCAACGGCGTCGTGCTGCTCGACGAGCAGGGCCGCATCGAGTGGTGCAACCAGACGGCCGCCGCGCAACTGGGCATCGACGCCGGACGCGACCTGCAGCAGCACCTGGGCAACCTGGTGCGCGACCCGGCCTTCGTCGCCTACCTGGCCTCGTGGAACTACAGCCGCGACGTAGTGATCGACGCGCCCTCGGCGCAGCGCACCGCGCACGGCCATCCGATGCGCCTGTCGGTGCAGGTGCATCCCTATGCCGGCAGCCGGCGCATGCTGCTCACGCGCGACATCACCGCGCTGGAGCAGGCCGAGGCGATGCGGCGCGACTTCGTGGCGAACGTCTCGCACGAGATCCGCACGCCGCTGACGGTGCTGACCGGCTTCGTCGAGACGCTGCAGAGCCTGCCGCTGGAGGCCGACGAGCGCGCCCGCTACCTGGGCCTGATGGGCCAGCAGGCGCAGCGCATGGGCACGCTGGTGCAGGACCTGCTTACCCTGTCGCGGCTGGAAGGCAGCGCCGCCCCGGCCATGAACCAGTGGACGCGCGCCAAGGCGCTGCTGGCGCATTGCGAGGACGAGGCGCGCGGCCTGTCGGGCCGGCTCTCGGCCAAGGGACACCGGCTGTCTTTCGCACTGGAGGCGGACTCCGAGCTGGCCGGCAATGCCACCGAGCTGCAGAGCGCGATGTCCAACCTGGTGAGCAACGCCGTGCGCTACACGCCGCCGGGCGGCGAGGTGGCGGTGAGCTGGCGCGTGCTGCCCGACGGCCGCGGCGAGTTCGCCGTGCGCGACACCGGCCCGGGCATCGCGGCCGAGCACATCCCGCGGCTGACCGAACGCTTCTACCGCGTCGACCGCAGCCGCTCGCGCGAGACCGGCGGCACGGGCCTCGGCCTGGCGATCGTCAAGCACATCGCCCAGCGGCACGGCGCGCAGTTGCGCATCGAGAGCACGCTGGGGCAGGGCTCGCGCTTCGTCCTGCATTTCCCGGTGACGCGGGTGCGCGAGGCGCGGGCGGCGACGCTGGCCGGGAACGCGCTGCACGGGGTGCCGTAGCGGACCGCTGCCGCCCTGCGGCGTCTCAGCGGCCGCCCGGCCGGGCACTGAAGGCCAGAGCGTCCGCCCGCGTACCTGTCAGCACGCGCGCCAGCAGCAGCAGGAACAGCATCGCCGTCATCGCCAGCGCGGCCGAGCTCATGATCCAGAAGGCCAGCGGCGAGGCCATCGCCGGCCAGGGGCCCAGGCCGCGGTAGGCCAGCAGGTAGCTGCCGCCCAGCCCGATGCCCCACAGCAGCGTGCAGTAGATCGCCAGCGGCAGCACCGTCACGCGGTAGCAGCGCAGCACGAACACGCACAGCGTCTGCACGGCGTCGGCCAGGTGGTAGGCAGCGGTGGCCACCAGCAGCGTGGCCGCCAGGGCGGCCACCGCCGCATCCGACGAGTACAGCCCGGCCAGCGGCCCGCGGGCCAGCACCATCGTGGCGGCACAGGCCAGGGCGCCGGCCAATGTCAGCTCGAAGCCCTGGCGGCAAGCGTGCCGGGCGCGGGCCGGGTCGCCGGCGCCCAGCCAATGGCTCACGCGGGCGCTGGTGGCCAGGCCCATCGACAGCGGCACCATGTAGGCGACGGCGGTGAGGTTCGACGCGATCTGGTGCGCCGCCGCAGCCGCCGTACCCAGGCGGGCGATGAACAGCGCCATCAGCGTGAACGAGGTCACCTCCACCAGCACCGAGAGGCCGCCGGGCACGCCCAGCCGGGCGAACTGGCGCAACTGCTGCCAGTCGGGCCGCTCCATGCGCCGCCACAGGCGCAGCTCGCGATACAGCGGCTGGGTGCGCATCAGCCACAGGGCCAGCGCGAGCATCAGCCAGTTGACGGCCACCGTCGCCAGGCCGCAGCCCACCAGGCCCAGCGCCGGCACGCCCAGGCCGCCGAAGGTCCACCAGACCGACAGCGGCAGCTTCACCACCAGCGCGCCGATCTGCAGCCAGGTGACCAGCCGCGGATGGCCCAGGCTCTGGTTGAGCGTGCTGTAGAGGCGGAACAGCAGCGCGGGCGGCAGGGCCAGCGCCAGCACCGCCAGGTAGCGCGTCACCTCGGCCTGCATCGCGGCCGGCACGTCGGTCCAGCGCAGCAGCGGCTCGGGGTGCAGCAGCACGATCAGGCCGAGCGCGACGGCGGCCGCCGCGACGTACAGCGACTGGCGCACCGAGCGGCCGACCTCGGCTCGCCGGCCGGCGCCGCTCAGCTCGGCCCAGATCGGCAGCAGCGCCTGCAGCCCGCCCATGAGCGACACGAACACGCTGATGAAGATGGCCGAGCCGACCGACAG
>NZ_JBIQNC010000159.1:0-6807 GCF_044462705.1 Xenophilus sp. | reverse complement strand
CGGCGGAAGGTGCCGGCGAAGCGCCACTGCTCCAGGCTGACGATGAGGTGCAGCGTGGGCAGGGCCTCGGGGCTGACCAGCAGCCAGCCGCAGGTCGAGTGGGAGTTGATCGGCTGCAGCGGGAAGTGGCCGTGGTGGCGCAGCGCCGCGATGTGCGCCCGGCTCAGGCCCAGTTCGGCGACGCAGGCCGGCTTGCCGATGCGTGCGGCGATGGCGCTGACCTGCGGCGCATAGCTGCGCGCGTAGTCCAGCAGCGGCAGCCACAGCGTCATCAGCAGCAGCCAGCACAGGGCGGCGCCGCCGGCGGGCATGACCAGCGTCTTCCACAGCGCGGCGCGGTGGCGGCCGGTGCGCCAGCGCACCAGGGCGATCCAGGCGACGGTGCCGGCCACCGCGAAGAGGAAGGCCAGGCCGGAGAACTCCGGCGTGAAGCCCGGCGCCAGCTTCGCTACGTTGGCCGCCGGCTTGGCCGGCACGCCGGTGTGCAGCGAGATCCAGTAGACCCAGATGAACAGCGCGCAGCCCGAGAAGAAGAGCAGGGTGAACCAGTCGATCAGCGCCGACACGCTGCGCCGGAAGGTGGGTAGCGCGAAGGCCGCGAGCGTGGCCAGGGCGGGCAGGCCCAGCAGCAGCGAGCGGTCGGACGACCCGGTGAACAGCGTGCTGAACAGCACCACCAGCACCAGCCACAGCGGCACCGCCACGTGGCGCGCCGTCAGCTGCAGCCGCCAGCGCCACAGCGTCCACAGCGCCAGCGGCCAGGCCGGCCAGGTGAACCACACCAGCAGCTTCAGCAGGCTGCGCCACTCCGCGGCAGCGGAGGCGCCCGGCTGCGCGCCGGGCCAGGCCAGGCGCCAGTGGAGCTGATGCAGCGCCGCTGCCACCGCGAGGGCGGCCAGCAGCCAGGCGGCCATCGTGGCGATGGCCGGGATGGAATAGGTGGGGGCAGGGTGGTCGCCGTCGTCCGGCTCCTGCGGGCGCAGGCGCTTTTCGCGCAGGGCCAGTGCCAGCAGGCCGGCGCCCGACGCCAGGCCCAGCGCGGGCGCGCCGCTCAGCGCCAAGCCGAGGCTGCCGACGCCGAAGGCGATCATGGGCGCGGCCCGGCGATAGGGCAGCGCCGCCGCGCCGTAGAACAGGCAGCTGACGAAGAACAGTTGGGCCAGCGCCGGGGTCGTCTCGTGCCCCAGCTGGGCCAGGCCCAGGCAGGCGATCAGGGCCAGCAGGCCGCCGTCGGCGATGGCGCGCGCGTAGTCGGTCGGGCGCGCCTCGCCGCCGAAGGCGAAGGCCACCGGCTGCGCGCGCGGGGTGCGGGCGAGGTAGTAGACGGCGTACCAGGTGGCCGAGAAGGTGCCCCACAGCATCAGGGCGAACACCACGCGCACGGCCAGGTCCGGCCGCAGCCAGGGCATCCACTGGATGGCCCAGGCGCCCAGCCAGTAGGGCAGCAGCGCGGGGATCTCGGGGCGCAGCCCGAGCAGGTGGGGGTCGAACCAGCGGGCCAGCCCGGCGCCGCCCTCGGCCAGCGCCGCCATGTAGCCGAAGGCGGCCACATCGGCGCTCTTCCAGGGGCCGCGCCCCACCAGGCCCGGCAGCAGGTAGGCCGCGCACAGCAGCAGCAGTGCCACGCGCGGCAGGCGGCGCGCGGCGCTCCGGGTGACGATGGCGGGCGTGGGCTGGTTCAAGGCGCGAAAGCGGTGGCGGCGCGGGCCGGAAATGAAAAGGGCAGCGCGGTCACCCGGGCTGCCCTGGCACCGACAGGCGGCGCGTCGTCAGTGGTTCTTACTTGGACAGCGCGGTCTTGCCGAAGCGGTTGCGGAAGCGCTCCACGCGGCCGCCCATGTTGTCCACCGACTTCTGCGTGCCGGTGTAGAAGGGGTGCGATTCGCTGGAGGTGTCCAGCTTGTACAGCGGGTATTCCTTGCCTTCGAAGGTGTCGGTTTCCTTCGTGTTCACGCACGAACGGGTGACGAACTTGAAGCCGTTGGACAGGTCCACGAAGAGGACTTCGCGGTAGTCGGGATGGATGCCTTCTTTGGCCATGATGGTTTTCCTTGGAGGTCGATGCGAGAGCCACACAACGCAGGCATGCCGGGCATGAAAGCGGCGCACTTTTCGCGGGAAGCCTTCGATTATCGCATACTGGCGCGGCCATGAGTCAAATCGAACCTGCAAGAGACGCCGGCACGAGCCCCATCGGGGTGGGGCTGGTCGGCTACGGCTTCGCCGGCCAGACCTTCCATGCCCCGGTGCTGGCAGCCGTGCCGGGCCTGCGGCTGGCGGCGGTGGCCAGCTCGCAGCCCGACAAGGTGCGCCGCGACTGGCCGCAGGCCGCGGTGGTGCCCGACGTGCATGCGCTGGTGGCACGCCAGGACGTGAAACTGGTCGTCGTCGCCACGCCCAACGCCCAGCACCACCCGGCGGCCCGCGCGGCCCTGCTGGCCGGCCGGCACGTGGTGGTCGACAAGCCCTTCACCCTCGACGCCGCCGAGGCACGCGATCTGGCGGCGATGGCCGCGCACCTGCGGCGTGTGCTCTCGGTCTACCAGAACCGGCGCTTCGACGCCGATTTCCTGACGCTGCGGGAGGTGCTGGCGCGCGGCCGCGTGGGGCGCCCCGTGTACTTCGAATCGCACTTCGACCGCTACCGTCCCGGGGTGCGCGAGCGCTGGCGCGAACAGGACGTGCCCGGCGCCGGCCTCTGGGTCGACCTCGGCTCCCACCTGCTGGACCAGGCGGTGCAGCTCTTCGGCCGCCCGGACACGCTGCAGCTCGACACCGCGAAGCTGCGCGACGGCGCCCGCGTCGAGGACCATTTCCATGCGCTGCTGCGCTACGAATCGGGCGCAGCGGCGCCGCTGCGGGTGGCGCTGCACGCGACCGCCCTGGCCGCCCACCCGGCGCCGCGTTACCTGCTGCACGGCACGCTGGGCAGCTACGTGAAGCACGGGGTGGACCCGCAGGAGGATGCGCTGCGCGCCGGCGGCCGGCCAGGCGGCGAGGACTGGGGCGTGGACGTCCGGGAAGGGGAACTGGCGTTGCCGCAGGACGACGGCAGCATGCGCGTCGAGGCCGTGCCGAATCTGCGCGGCGACTACACCCGCTTCTACGCCGCGGTGCGCGACGCGATCCTCGGGCGCGGCGCGGCGCCCGTCACCGCCGACGAGGCGGTGGACCTGATGGAACTGCTGGACCTGGGCCGGCGCAGCGCGCGCGAAGGCCGGGCGCTCGCCGTGCGCTGAAGAAAGGGCGGAGGCCTAGCCGCCGCGGCGCATCATGTCGAAGAATTCGACGTTGGTCTTGGTGGCCTTCATGCTCTTGAGCACCATCTCCATCGCCTCGATCTCGTCCATGTTGTACATGAACTGGCGCAGGATGCGGGTCTTCTGCAGCACCTCGGGCGCCAGCAGCAGTTCCTCGCGGCGGGTGCCGCTGCGGTTGAGCTGGATGGAGGGGAAGACGCGCTTCTCGTACAGGCGCCGGTCGAGGTGGATTTCGCTGTTGCCGGTGCCCTTGAACTCCTCGAAGATCACTTCGTCCATGCGGCTGCCGGTGTCGATCAGCGCGGTGCCGATGATGGTCAGCGAGCCGCCTTCCTCCACGTTGCGGGCGGCGCCCAGGAAGCGCTTGGGCCGGTGCAGGGCGTTGGCGTCCACGCCGCCGGTGAGCACCTTGCCGGAGGAAGGCACCACGTTGTTGTAGGCGCGGGCCAGGCGGGTGATCGAGTCGAGCATGATCACCACGTCCTTCTTCAGCTCGACCAAGCGCTTGGCGCGCTCGATCACCATCTCGGCCACGTGCACGTGGCGCGCGGCGGGCTCGTCGAAGGTGGAGGCGATCACCTCGCCCTTGATCGAGCGCTGCATCTCCGTCACTTCTTCCGGCCGCTCGTCCACCAGCAGCACCATCAGGTGCGTCTCGGGGTAGTTGGTGCTGATGGCGTGGGCGATGTGCTGCATCATCACCGTCTTGCCGCTCTTGGGCGGCGCCACCAGCAGCGCGCGCTGGCCTTTGCCGATGGGCGCGATGATGTCGATGATGCGCCCGGTGATGTTCTCGTCGCCTTTGAAGTTCTCGCGCTCGAGCTTCATCTGCTCCTTGGGGAACAGCGGCGTGAGGTTCTCGAACATCACCTTGTGCTTGTTCGCCTCGGGCGCGCCGTCGTTCACCTTGTCGAGCTTGGTCAGCGCGAAGTAGCGCTCGCCGTCCTTGGGGATGCGCACCTCGCCCTCGATCATGTCGCCGGTGTGCAGGTTGAAGCGGCGCACCTGGCTGGGGCTGATGTAGATGTCGTCGGTGCTGGCGGTGAAGCTGGTGTCGGGGCTGCGCAGGAAGCCGAAGCCGTCGGGCAGGATCTCCAGCACGCCGTCGGCGAACACCTGCTCGCCGGCCTTCGCGCGCTTCTTGATGAGGGCGAACATCAGCTCCTGCTTGCGCATGCGGCTGGCGTTGTCGATTTCGAGCGCTTCGGCCTGCTTCAGGAGTTCGGAGACGTGCAGTGCCTTGAGTTCGTTCAGGTGCATGGAATGGCCCCGCGTGGGGAATTCGTGGAAGGAGGACGGCGGGAGAGGGGGAGGGGGCTTGCAGCGGGGCGAGATGTGTGCCCCGGAAACCCTGGAACTCGAACCGTGCCCTTGGGTCGGGGCCGGCGATTGGTGAGGGATTATGACAGGAAAAAAAGACAGGCGGCCGAGGCATTGCGCGCCCGGCCGCCCGTGGGTTCGTGGCGCGCCCGCACGTCAGGCGAGCTGCTGTTCGAGGAAGGCCGTCAGTTGCGCCTTGCTCATCGCGCCGACCTTGGTGGCGGCGAGCTGGCCGTTCTTGAACAGCATCAGCGTCGGGATGCCGCGGATGCCGAACTTGGCCGGGATGTCGCGGTTCTCGTCCACGTTCATCTTGGCGATCTGCAGCTTGCCTTCGTAGGCGGTGGACACGTCGTCCAGGATGGGCGCGATCATCTTGCACGGGCCGCACCACTCGGCCCAGTAGTCCACCAGCACCGGCTTGTCGGACTGCAGGACGTCGGCTTCGAAGGAGGCGTCGGAGATGTGCTTGATCAGTTCGCTGGCCATGTCGGGATTCCTTGGGGTTGGGCACGAACCGCAGGCGCGGTCGTGGTGTCCTGAAGATTGTGGCAGATGCGTCGCGGCCCTGCTGCGCGTCGTGGCTATGGCAACGATAGCCCGGTCCTTGTCCGCGCGGCCCGTCGGGTGGCGGAAAGGCATCTGAAAAGGAAGATGGAAAGGTGACGAGCCTTACCCCCGGCACTGGCTACACAGTTAGGGCTGCTTGGTTCCCCACCTGACCCGGTTGGCCGCTTCACCATGCGGGGAGGCCCGTCGAGGTGCATTCTAGCCGGCGTGCATCGCCGCTTCGCCGCGGGGGCGGGCAAGTCCGGCGCGCGGGCCGGCTTTTAGAATCGCCGCAATGTCCTACCTCGTGCTCGCCCGCAAGTACCGCCCACGCAACTTCGGCGAGATGGTGGGCCAGGAACATGTGGTCCAGGCCCTGACCAATGCATTGACGCAGCAGCGCCTGCACCACGCCTACCTGTTCACCGGCACGCGCGGCGTGGGCAAGACCACGGTGTCGCGCATCCTGGCCAAGTCGCTCAATTGCCAGGGCGCCGACGGCAGCGGCGGTATCACCGCCACGCCCTGCGGCGTGTGCCAGGCCTGCACCGAGATCGATGCCGGCCGCTTCGTCGACTACACCGAGCTGGACGCCGCCTCCAACCGCGGCGTGGACGAGGTGCAGGGCCTCCTGGAGCAGGCGGTCTACAAGCCGGTGCAGGGGCGCTTCAAGGTCTTCATGATCGACGAGGTGCACATGCTCACGAACACCGCGTTCAACGCGATGCTCAAGACGCTGGAGGAGCCGCCGGAGTACCTCAAGTTCGTGCTCGCCACGACCGATCCGCAGAAGGTGCCGGTCACGGTGCTGTCGCGCTGCCTGCAGTTCAACCTGCGGCCGATGGCGCCCGAGACGGTGCACGAGCATCTGGTGCGCGTGCTGGGCACCGAGCAGGTGCCGGCCGAGCCCGGCGCGCTGCGCTTGCTGGCGCGTGCTGCGCGCGGTTCGATGCGCGACGCGCTCTCGCTCACCGACCAGGCCATCGCCTACGGCAACGGCACGCTGGCCGAGGCCGGCGTGCGCCAGATGCTGGGCAGCGCCGACCGCGGCCACGTGCACCGGCTGGTCGAGGCGTTGGCGCAGGGCGACGGGCGCACCGTGGTCGAGACGGTCGAGGCCATGCGCGACGCCGGCCTGTCGGCCGCCTCCACGCTGGAGGAGATGACGGCCGTGCTGCAGGCCATGGCGGTGCTGCAGGCCGTGCCGGCGCGCGCGGCGCAGCAGGACGCAGGCGATCCCGACGCGCAGGAGGCCGCGCGGCTGGCGGCGCTGATGCCGGCCGACGAGACGCAACTGCTCTACAGCATGTGCCTGCACGGCCGCGCCGAGCTCGGCCTGGCCCCCGACGAATACGCCGCGCTGACCATGGTGCTGCTGCGCCTGCTGGCCTTCAAGCCGGCGGCCGAGGACGGCGCGACGGAAAAAAAAACTCTGCTGAATCCCGCGCCGCCGGCTGAGGCGCGGCCGCCGGCACCCGCCCCCGTGGCGCGGGCCGAACCGCCTGCGGTCGTGGTTGCGCCGCAGCTGCCGGAACCGCCCGCCCCGGCGCCCATGCCGGCGCCGCTTGCTGCGGAGCTGCCGCCGCCGACGTCCGCGGCACCCGCCGTGCAGGCCGCGGGCCAGCGGCTGCCGGTCGTCGATGCGCCCCGCCGTCCGGCCGCGCCGACCGCTCCCGCC
>NZ_JBIQNC010000158.1:0-11751 GCF_044462705.1 Xenophilus sp. | reverse complement strand
CCTACTACGGCCAGTGGCAGGCGGTGCTGGCCGACCCGGAGGACAACGTCTTCCGCATCGCCTCGGCAAGGCTGCCCGAGGGCGTGACGGCGCCCGCGCTCTCACGCTCCTGACATGCAGTTGCGTTCAACGATATCAATCAGCCCGAACGGTTCTCGTCGATTGAACGCAAATCCGTATAGCGCGCGCCCCCGGGTCGGGCCTCTTGCGGCGCCGCGGCAGCGCGGCCCACACTCGCGGCCATGACTCCCGCCCTGCCCTCAGCGCCCGCCGGCGCCGTGCGCCGCTGGTCCACCGACGCGGTGGGCGCGGCCGAGCGGCTGGACTACTGGGTCGGCGCGATCTGCGAAGGCTTCCTCGAAATGGCGGCCACCAGCCCGCGCAGCGCCGACTTCCACTCCAGCCTGGAGGCGGTGGACTGGGGCCCCGTCTCGGTGAACCAGGTGCGCGGCAGCGCGCAGGACGTCTACCGCACCCGCGCCGCCATCGCCCGCAGCCGCGAGAACTTCTGCTACCTGCTGTGCAAGACCGACAGCGCCTGGAGCGCCGTGCAAGCATCGCGCGGCGCCCGCCTGCTGCCCGGCGACCTGGTGCTCGTCGATTCGCGCGAGCGCTACGAATTCCACTTCCCCGAGCGCGCCGACACGGTGTCGCTGCAGTTGCGTCCCGAGTGGCTCGAACGCTGGCTGCCGGACATCCGCGCCGCCGCCGGCCGGCGCATCGACGGGCAGCAGGGCTGGGGCCGCGCGCTGAGCGCCTTCGCCTGCCAGCTCACGCCGGCCCTGGCGGCCGCGCCGCCGCTGCCCGCCTCGCTGCTGACCGACCAGCTCGGCGCGCTGATCGCGCTGGCCGCCGGCGCGCCGCCGCACGACGAACCGGCCCTGGCCTCGCTGCGCCGCCGCATCCTCGACCGGGTGCGCGAGCGCCATGCCGAGCCGGGCCTGACGGCCGCCGCCATCGCCGCGGACCTGGGCATCTCCGAGCGCACGCTGCACCGCAGCCTGGCCGGCGGCGAGCTGAGCTTCGCGCATCACCTCATGGCCTGCCGCATGGAGGTCGCGGCGCGCCTGCTGGCCGATGCGCGCTTCGACCGGCTCACCGTGGCCGAGATCGGCCGGCGCGTGGGGCTGCTCGACGCGTCGCACTTCGTGCGCACCTGCCGCACGCGCCTGGGCGCCACGCCGGCGCAGCTTCGCCGCCAGCGGCGCTGAGCGGCCACGCGGCCGGCGCGCAGCGGCCATCCGCCGCACCGCGCGCTGCCTAGATTTGCGGGCTCCGAACCACCCACAAGGAGACCGCCATGTCCGACACCTACGTCCTCGTCCACGGCGCCTGGCACACCGGCGCCGAGATGGAAGCCACCGCCGGGCACCTGCGCGCCGCCGGCCATGCCGTGCACTGCCCGACGCTCGCCGGCAACCGCCCCGGCGACGACCGCAGCCGCACCGGCCTGGCCGACGCCGTCGCCTCACTGGTAGAGTTCGTCGAGGCGCACGACCTGCACGAGGTGCGCCTGGTCGGCCACAGCTACGGCGGCATGGTCATCTCCGGCGCGGCCGAGCGCATCGCGCCGCGCCTGCGGCGGCTGGTGTACGTGAACGCCTTCGTGCCGCTGCCCGGCCAGTGCCTGAACGACCTCGTGCCGCCGCACTATGTCTCGCTGTTCGACGCGCTGGCCGGTGCGCAGGACAACGCGGTGATGCTGCCCTTCGAGATCTGGCGCGAGGCCTTCATCAACGACGCCGACCTCGACCTGGCCCGCAGCAGCTACGCGCGGCTCAACCCGCACCCCTACCGCACCTTCACCGACGCTGTCGACCTGCCGCGCCCGCTGGCCGATCTGCCCGTCGCCAAGTCGTACCTCAACTGCCGCCAGGACACCGCGATGCCGCACGGCCTGCCGTGGCATCCGCGCCTGTCGGAACGGCTGGGGCTGTTCCGCCTGGTCGAGTGCGACGGCAGCCACGAGATGTGGTTCAGCCAGCCCCGCGCGCTGGCCGACGCCATCCTGCAGGCCGGCCGCGACTGAGAGCCTGAGAGGATTTCGGCGATGCTGCACCGCACGCACATACCGAAGTTCTCCGGCGGCAGCCAGGGGTGTTACGCGTTGTTCAGCCACCGGTCATGACCGGGCCTGCACAATGGGCCGCACGCACTGGAGGCCTTCCATGTCCCTGGAGTACCTTGCAAGCATCGTCAAGGCCCGCTTCCCACTCGTGGTGCGCCGCGTGAGCGACGTCGACAACGTACGGCTGCTGAAGGCGGCCGAACTCGTCACCGCGTCCGTGCCGCAGGGCCCGCTGAACACGCCCGACGGCGCCGAGGCCGAGGCGGTGGTCTTCGGCATCACCGAGCGCGGCGAACTGGCGCTGCGCAGCAGGCGCCTGCCCGAGGCGCCGCTGCGGCGCGGACGTGCGCTGGACGACGAGTGAACCGCCGCCGATCGGCCAACCGTCAGCCCGGCGCCCGCAGCCTGAGCGCCAGCCGCGCCAGCGACTGCACCACGCCCTGCACCGCCTGCGCGGCGCGGGGCTCCTTCAAGCCGCCCTGCGCATCGAAGGCCTCGTGCGCGCGGCCGAGCGCGAACTGCTGCGGCACCACCAGCATGGCGAAGGCCATCTGCAGGTACTGGCGCACGAAGTTCATCGAGCGCAGCCCGCCCGCCGGGCCGGGCGAGGCCGACAGCAGCGCCACCGGCCGCTCGGCGGTGGCGGCCAGGCCCGAGGGGTTCGCCTCGGTGGCCGGGATGCGCGAGAGCCAGTCGAAGGCGTTGACGAACAGCGGCGTCGGAAAGCCGTTGTACTCGGGCGTGACCACCAGCAGCGCATCGGCCGCCAGCACGGCGCGCTGCAGCTCCAGCGCGCCGGCCGGCACGCCCTCGGCCGCCTCCAGGTCGCCGTCGTAGACGGGCAGCGCCAGCGCGCGCAGGTCGAGCACGTGCACGTCGATGCCGTCGGCGCGCGCCATCGCTGCGGCGCAGGCGGCCAGCCGACGGTTGAGCGAGCCTTCGCGCGCGCTGGCGGGGATCACGAGCAGTCGCAGGGGGGTCGTCGTCGTCATGGCGTCACTCCGCGAGCGTGGTGGCGATGCGCACCTCGCCCGTCAGCAGCTTGTGGATGGGGCAGGCGTTGGCCACCTGCAGCAGGCGCTCGCGCTGGGCGGCGTCCAGCGCGCCCTGCAGGGTGATGCTGCGCTCGATGCCGGTGCCCGCCGCGCCGGCCGGCACGGCAGCGTAGCGCAGCGCCACCTGCACGCCGTCCAGCGGCCACGCCTTGCGGGCCGCGAACATCTTCAGCGTGATGGCGGTGCAGGCGCCCAGGCTGGACAACAGCAGCGCATGCGGCGTCGGCCCGCTGTCGCCGCCGCCCAGGGCGGCGGGCTCGTCGGCGCCCCAGGCGTGGCCGGCGTCGTCGCGGAACGCCACGGCATACGGTGCGGCGCCGATGGCGGCATGGACGGTGACTTCAGCGGACATGGCTTTCCTTTCTGCGTGGATCCGGGCCGGGGCCCGTCATGCTGCCATCCGCCCGAAGCGGCCGGCGTTGAAGTCGTCGACGGCCTGGTGGATCTCGGCCTCGCTGTTCATCACGAAGGGGCCGTAGCCAACCACCGGCTCGTCGATCGGCTCGCCGGCCAGCCACAGCAGGCCGGCATCGCTCTCGGCCTCGATCGCCACCTCGCCGCCCGCGCGGTCGAAGTGCACCAGCTGGCCCTCGCGCGCCACCTGGTCCTGGATGCGCACCGCGCCGCGCAGCACCACCAGCGCCAGCGTGTGGCCCGGCGTCGCCGGCAGGCGCGCGGTGGCGCCCTGGGCCAGGCGCAGGTCCCACACGTCGATGGGCGTGAAGGTGCGCGCCGGGCCGCGGCGGCCGTCGAAGGCGCCGGCGATCACGCGCAGCCGGCCGGCGCCGTCGGGCAGGTCCACGGCGGGGATGTCGCGGTCCAGCAGCGTTTGGTAGCCGGGCGCGGCCATCTTGTCCCTGGCCGGCAGGTTCACCCACAGCTGCACCATCTCGATGGTGCCGCCGCGCTCGGTGAACGCATGCGAGTGGAACTCCTCGTGCAGGATGCCGCCGGCCGCCGTCATCCACTGCACGTCGCCCGGGCCGATCAGCCCGCCGGCGCCGGTGGAGTCGCGGTGCTCCACCTCGCCCTGGTAGACGATGGTCACCGTCTCGAAGCCGCGGTGCGGGTGCTGGCCCACGCCGCGCGGGCGCGCCGCCGGCGCGAAGGCCGTCGGGGCCGCATGGTCGAGCAGCAGGAAGGGGCTCAGGTGCCGGCCCAACCCGTCGTAGCCGAACAGCGAACGCACGGGAAAGCCGTCGCCCACCCAGTGCGGGCGCGGCGCACTGTGGATGCCGAGGATCTTGCTCATGCTCATCTCCTGAAAAGAGGCGGCCGCGACGCGCGGCCATGAACAAAGCATATGGGCGCAACGGGCAAAGCGGTAGACGGCAGAATCGGCCATCAGCGTTCCATAGGAAGAACGATGAAGGACCTCAACGACCTCTACTTCTACGCGCAGGTGGTGGAGCACGGCGGCTTCGCCCCGGCCGGCCGGGCGCTGGGCCTGCCCAAGTCGCGCCTGTCGCGGCGCATCGCGCAGCTGGAGGAGCGGCTGGGCGTGCGCCTGATCCAGCGCTCCAGCCGCCGCTTCGCCGTCACCGAGATCGGCCAGACCTACTACGCGCACTGCAAGGCCATGCTGGTGGAGGCCGAGGCGGCGGAGGAAGCCATCGCCCTCACCCACGCCGAGCCCTGCGGCATCGTGCGCATGACCTGCCCGGTGGCGCTGCTGGACCTGCGCGTGGCCGACATGCTGGCCGCCTTCATGGCCGCGCACCCGCGGGTGGAGGTGCACCTGGAAGACACCAACCGCCGCGTGGACGTGGTGGGCGAAGGCATCGACCTGGCGATCCGCGTGCGCCCGCCGCCCATCGAGGACAGCGACCTGGTGCTGCGCGTGCTGGCCGAGCGCGGCCAGTGCCTGGTGGCCGCGCCGGGCCTGCTGGCCGGGCGCGAGGCGCTGCGCTCGCCGGCCGACCTGGCGGGGCTGCCCAGCCTGGAGCTGGCGCTGCCGCAGAACGAGCATGCATGGCGGCTGCTGGGCCCCGACGGCGCGCAGGCCGTCGTGCCGCACCGCCCGCGCCTGGTCACCCGCAGCATGGCCGCGCTGCGCGCCGCCGCGCTGGCCGGCGTGGGCGTGGTGCAGTTGCCGTCCATGCTGGTGGTCGACGCGATCGAACGCGGTGAGTTGGTGCGGGTGCTGCCCGGCTGGGCCCCGCGGCGCGAGGTCGTCCATGCCGTGTTCCCCTCGCGTCGCGGGCTGCTGCCGGCGGTGCGGGCGCTGTTGGACTTTCTGGCGGAGCGGTTCGCGGCGCTGGATGAGGAATGAGGCTGGCGGGAGGCTTGCGATGGCGGTTGGCTGCGCGTGACCTGTTGTAGGCCCCATTCCTTTCAGGCTGGACTTCCGCTTTGCAGCGGTAGCGGACCTTCAGGCTAGGCGTGCGGCCGGCTGGTGTCGGCCAAAAAATCGACACTCATTTCCGTAGTTCAAAAGCGGCCTGCTACATTTGAGTTACAAGTTAGTTGCAACGAGGGCACGTATGCGGACCACATCGTCGATGCGCCTGTACAGAGGCATCGCAGTTCTCTATATCGCCGTCTTTCCCTCCATCGTGTATGCAGTGGTGCGCAGGTCAAAGGCTAGCTTAGCCGGACCGAGGATGCTGGGCTTTGTTGCCTCTGCTCTAAGGGCTGCACTAGGGGCGTGGAGTTCAGTGTGAACCTGAAAGCCGATACCCTTGACGACCTGATGCGCGGTGTGCTGCAGCGCTTGGTGGCCAGCACTAATTGGGTGACAGCCAGCAGGGGGCGCTTCACGGAGGAGATAGGCGCGGTTTTGCACCTGACGAACCCTCGTGCTCGCCTGAGCCGAAGTGAGACGCGTGGCAAGGCGTTTAGCCCATTGGGCGAGTGGCTCTGGTATCTATCTGGGGCGAACGATTACGCCTTCGTCGAGTACTACGTGCCCACCGGTTATAGGGACGATGCTCCTGACCGTATGACCGTGCCCAACGGATACGGAGAGCGGCTGGCAAACTTAAGGGGTCAGAACCAGCTTGCGAACATCATCAAGCTTCTTGAGCACAAGCGAACCTCGCGGCAGGCTGTCATCCAACTCTTTGATGCCGGCGACGTGGGCCGCGGCTATGGCGTGCCGTGCACTTGCACTCTTCAGTTTCTGGTGCGCGATGACCGCGTGCACATGGTTGTGAACATGCGGTCGAACGATGCGTACCTAGGCCTGCCGCACGACGTGTTTGCGTTCACCATGCTCCAGGAACTTGTGGCGCGTGCAAGCGGAGCGGATGTGGGCGAGTACACCCACTGCGTCGGCAGCCTGCACCTGTACGACGGGTGGCATGACAAGGCGAAGGCATTTCTCGGCGAGGCCTTTCAGGGCACCGTGCCGATGCCGGCGATGCCGAAGGGAGAGCCTTGGCCGGCGATTCGTGAACTGCGACGAGCGGAGCGAATCCTTCGCGAGGGTGGACAGTACAGCCTGGCCAGCGCGAGCCTTGACGCGTACTGGCAGGACCTTGTGCGCCTGCTGATGGCGTATCGCGCCGACAAGAACAAGGACATCGCCGGCTTGCGCACGCTTCGTGGCGAGATGAACAGCACGACCTACCGTGTCTTCATTGACGCGCGCGTCGACAGTCTCGAAGACGCGAGCCGGGCAGCGTAATGAGTGCAGTTGCTCACCGGCGCGAAATCAAGCGCCTTGTTCGCATGCTTGCGTCCGGCTCGCCGGAGGACCTGGGAGCCATCCCTTGGGCGTCTCCGGTCATGATGTTCGGTCGTCTTGACACGAGTCGTGTCGCAACACTGGGACTGAACCCGAGCAACCTGGAGTTTGTGGACGCGCGCGGCGCCCAACTCCAGGACCCGCTGCACAGGTTCGAGACCCTCTCCACCCTGCAGCTAGATTCTTGGGCAGACGCCGCGAAGGAGCACATTGAGCGCGTGTGGTCGGCCTGCGACATGTATTTCTCCCGTAGGCCGTACGACGGCTGGTTCAAGCCCCTGGACCGCGTAGTTAACGGGCTGTACGTGTCGTACTACGATGTGTGGTCGTCTGCCTGCCATCTGGACTTGGTGCCTTTCGCCACGGGTCAAAAGTGGTCCAGCCTTGCTCCTGACGTCAAGCAGGGGCTGCTCGAGCTTGGTGCCGAGACGCTGGTCAGGTCCATCGCTACCTCGCCCATTCGCGTCCTCGTGCTCAACGGCGCAACGGTCGTTCGCACGTTCGAGCGCCTCTTGAGGGAGCCCTTGGAGGTCTCCTCCATGCCAGCGTGGACGCTTGGGCGCGACGGCACTTCACCAGTCCAGGGATTCGCTTACCGCGGCATGGTGACCGAGCTTGCCGGCATGGCCCTGGGGCGAGAGCTGCTGGTGCTCGGGTTCAACCACAACATCCAGAGCAGCTTCGGCGTCACGCGCGAGGCTGTGACGAGCATCAGCGAGTGGATTGCAAAACAAGGCAAAGGGGTTCTGGCATGAGAGCTAGAGAAGAGCCGCTAGTTGACGAGCTCGAAGACAAGCTTCTTCAAGTGGCCCAAGAGCATTTTCCCCTGCCCGGGATTTCGGACGAAGTCAGGCGCCGGGTCTACGTGCTGCAGCTGGTGGACAGCATCAGGCGCGTGCGCTACGTCAGCGCAATTGCAAACCGAGATATCCACCCGGACCGCGGCAATCCGCACAGCGAAATGTTCGACCCGGTCAAGGCGGCCTTGCTGCATATGCGAACTGGCGACATCGAAGAGGCCTGCTGGCTCGTGTTCCTTTTCGTGCACTTCGGAAAGCACGCGAGATCGGGTTACCGGTACGCCCGTGAGGTCTACGGCGCCCTGGGTGCGCGACCGCCTTGGACCTTCGCTGCGGTCAACGCCGATGTGGCTGGCTTTCGGGCGTGGCTCGATGCAAACAAAGACCACTTGATGCGCGGTGCCAACAGGGGATTCGGAAACCACCGCAAATACGAGAGTCTCGAGGCGCTAGGGGAAAACGGCACGGGCGCGACGGTCGCTTCATATGTCGAATGGGTGCAGACCGCTGGCAGCCATGCAGCGCTCTTCGCGCAAGCGCTGCAAGCCGTCAATGGCGACGCGCAGCGCGCTTTCAACAGGCTGTATCGGTCAATGAGTGCTGTGAGGCGTTTCGGAAGGACCGCGCGCTTCGACTACCTCACCATGCTCGGCAAGATGGGCCTAGCTCCGATTCGGCCAGACTCGGCCTACTTTTCGTCGGCGACTGGACCCGTGGTCGGTGCTCGGCTGATGCTGCAGGGCGAGCATGGATTGACCGTCGCGGAAATCGACACGCGGGTGGGAGTCATCGCCAATTACCTCGGCGTGGGCTTCCAAGAGATGGAGGACTCGCTGTGCAACTGGCAGAAGTCTCCGAACCATTACAAGCGCTTCCTGGCTTAGAAACTCAGGCCTGCCACTTGTACCGAGCCTTCATGTAGTTGAAGTGGTTGTACTGAACCCGGCCCATCTCTTGAAGCTGGCCAACGACCGGTCCAATCCCAATGCCAAGACGTTTAGCAAGGCGGGCAATGGAGAATTGGTTCAAGGACACTGACTCAAGTTGTTTCAAACCCGAGTCCGTGAAGAGGGTGCGCATCGCGAAGTCATCGGCTTCTCTTTCCGCACTGCCTTCCGGGCTCTCGAACCCTTCCAAGAAGAGGCCTTGGCGCGAGTGAAGCAGAAGGTGTCCTGCTTCGTGGAAGACCGTGAACCAGAACTGGTCGTCTGAGAGGTACCTGAAGCTCAGAAGCATCAGCGCTTTGCTGGTGCTCAGGAACTTGGTTGCGCCGCTGGCCCTGCAACCGTCCGGCGCCCGTTCTACGATGATTGCAACGCCGCATTCACGTCCGAGCGCCGTGAGTTCAGGCAGAAATCTGCTCGGTTCCGGTTCTCTGGTCAGCGCCCTGATTGCCGCTAGTGCAGCATTGAACTTCTCTGGATTCCACGGCTTGCAGTCGATGGACCTGGCCGCCACCTCACCGCGGCGCAGCCAGACTGCTACAGCCCCGGGTCGGGTCTCGAAAGCGGCACTGGTGCGATATGCGGCCGATTCGAGAGCAAGCTTGTAGTGGCTGCGCCAGGACTCGACGGAAGGAACGCCGAAGAACGCTAGTGCATTAGCGAGCGTCTCGCCCTTGTTCTTGCCTTTTTCTATCCACCCGAACTTGACCATGTCCGCGATGGGAAGCTCCGACAGCCAACTCTGCGCGCCGACGTCGTCCGCGGATTGAGCCAAGCGCTCAAGATTGGAGCGGTACTGCTCCTCACGGCGCAGCCAAAAGGTCGGGGAAGCGCCAAACAGGAAGGAAAGCTGCTGGGCCCATGCCTCATTGAGAGCGCCTGAACCGTACAGAAGGGCAGTAACTTCTTGAATGCTGCGCTGCGCAGCGGTGGCGAACTCGCCAACAGTGGAGCCGCGCTCCTCAAGAAGGTCGAGGACGGTGGCTCCGGGAGGCGATACCCAGTCGGGCTGAAAAGCGCTGGCGGCTGTCATGCTTGCTCCACGCGTATGATTTTGATGCGTCGCACGCGCGACCAGTCTGAATGACCGTCTCGCATATTACGAGGTGGCACGTGATTGGGGCTGACCGTCAACGTCCAGCGCTCGGCCAACTCGTACTGGACGCAGTCGACACCGTCGATAGAAAGATGCCGGGGGCGGCCGGCAAGGACCTCATCTATGAAGTCCGCTGTATGCAGGTCCGAGAGACGGTTTCTCAGCGCATCTGCGGCAAGCTGCCCCAGCTGCTTGAGTGCAACGGCCTCATGCTCACACATGTTGCGAAGGTTCTCCGTCTCGAATGCAAGCTCCAAAACACCCTCTTCAACCCTTTAGGTGACTCCAAGCTGGGGCCACTGCTCTTCCACAATTCTAATGCTCGGTTAGTAATGCGACGACTACCACCTCGCAACCGATACACGATCTTGTATTGAGTGGACGCCCTCCGTGATAGAGCCGTTGTTCACTTCGGATCCCCCACCTACTGTCGGCGGCGGCCAGATTCGCTCAATAGTAGTCAAACGCGAAGGGCGTGTTACTGGGCGTAGTAGGTGATGCAGCCGGAGTTGGCGCGCAGTCGTTCCGGCGTGAGATTCGGTTACAGTCTTTGGAGGAGGCCGAATTTGATATATGTCGACGACGCCAATGTGTTGAAATATGGTCGCGGCTGGTTCCACCTAACGGCGGATGGGCTGGATGAGCTTCATGCCTTCGCCGCTGGTATCTGTGTGCCAGTTCGTGCGTTTCATCGTGGGGCTCGTCATCCCCACTACGACATCACCGCCCATCAGCGACTAATAGCCCTACGTAGAGGAGCGCAGCCTGTCTGCTCTCGAGAGCTAGTACGTGTCGCGAGGCAGCTATTTGTCCCACCGGCAGCTGCCGCCACTTCGGTCAGCGACGCTCAGCTCGCTCTTTTCGTCTGAAGGCGTTCAAGTAGTTGGCGCATGCACAGCAGATCTTGCACGACCGCCTGAGCCACCTTTGCGACGATATCCCGCGAGCTCTCCTCGCCCTGGAGCTGACGGCTATGGTTCCGTGCTTCCTTGAACATCCATACAGCTAGGGCTTGCCGCCTTTCGGTACCTTGGCGACCTTTGCCGGAACGCGCTGTTTCAAGCCTCTTACCAAAGAGTCATGGACGTAGATGGAGGCAATGATGGACTCGGCTATGTCTAGCACTACCACGACATCCTCCTCTGATGGGGCATACATTCGGTGCATGGCGGCGTGCCCTGCCTCCAAGATCGCGTCAAGCCGGGCCCTCTGCAGCGGCGAGACGTGACCAAGGTCCTCGAACTTTCTCACGTGTGCGGCAAAACTTCCGAGGTCGCCCACCTGCGCGATCATGACCTTCTCCAGCAACGCCCGCACCCCCATCGTTGCCAGCGACAGCAAGTTGTTGTGCAAGGCCACGTAGATCTCGTTCAGCAGCGTTGCCACGAACTCTTCCTGCGGCGGTAACTCGCTGACCAGTTCGTCGAACCAGGAGGGGTGACGCCTAGACACCGCTGGGGGGAAGTACGCTACCGACGAACCTTCGTCTTCTGAAAACCAGGAGGTGTGACGCAGTTTGATGGCATCGCACCCGCAACACTTCAACGTCTCGTACGTGTCTCCTCCGCTGATGCCTTGGTCGTGGTCGTCCCATCTTGTCCGTTCTGCGTGAAGGACGAAATGGTTGCGTGGCCCACTGCAGGCGTTGCAGTGGGCTTGGGTCGTCGAAGCAGCTGCCATAGATCTCGTTTAGGCCCGCGTCCACGGCGGTTCTCTTTGGCGAGATGGTACCTGCGCCCCCGGCCAGCCGCATTGCAGACCTGCTGACGCATTGCTGGCTGCCAACACCGGGTACTGATCGACGCCATCGCCAAGACGGGTTCGCCGCGCACATACCGCTTGAGCCGCGTAGGCACGGCCTAAGCACGCAAATTTCCGCTCTTGACCACAGCAGTCATTCGCCCACGAACGAGTGACCGGCCGCATTCAGTCTCAAGCCGACGACGACCAAGTAGCCGTCCGCCTCCCAGCAGTTGCGATCGCAGGCGAACTCACGCCGCCTGACGCCAAGCAGTCGCCGAGGCCCGCTCAGTTCCCGGCCTCGACCTTGGGCTTGAAGATATGGACGGTTTCGCCGCGCGCGAGCATCTCCACGAATTG
>NZ_JBIQNC010000157.1:0-11753 GCF_044462705.1 Xenophilus sp. | reverse complement strand
CGCCCGGGTGCGGCACGATCGGCGCTTTATCGACGCATTTGTGACAAATTGGATGCTGTTGTCACATTGAATTTGCACTTGCAAACAATGTTCGCAAATACCCCGAATTAATGAAAAAGCATGTGCGGAAGTTCTCGGTTACAAAGGTTGGGTGATTGTTATCACTCTCGGCCTTGCCTAGACTCTTCTTCTCACAAGAAGCGACAGGGAGTCACAGCATGCGAATCGCCGCGCTCGACGACGAGCCGAGCCAGCTGGAGTTGATCCGGCACACGATGGAAAGCATTGGCCACGAGTGCCACGGCTTCGAGGAAGCAAAGGCCCTGCTCAGGGCGCTGCGCCAACAGACATTCGACCTTCTGATCCTGGACTGGACGCTGCCGGACGTGATGGGGCCTGACGTCGTGCGCGCCATCCGCGGCGAGATGCTCAGCCGGCTGCCGATCCTGTTCGTGACCAACCGCCGCGAAGAGGCGGACATGGTCCGGGGCCTGGAGGCCGGCGCCGACGACTTCATGGTCAAGCCCATCCGCACGGGCGAGCTGGCGGCGCGCACGCAGGCGCTGCTGCGGCGCGCCTACCCGCACCAGCACGAGCCGGAGATCGTCTTCGGGCCCTACCACTTCTCTCCGCAGCTGCGCACGCTGCAGGTCAACGGCGAGCCGCTGGAACTCAAGCACCGCGAATACGAGCTGGCGCTGTTCCTGTTCCAGAACATGGGGCGGCTGCTCTCGCGCGAGCACCTGCGCGAGGCGGTCTGGGGCCAGGGGCCGGAAGCCTCGTCGCGCTCGCTGGACACGCACATCTCGCGCCTGCGCGCCAAGCTCGACTTGCGGCCGCACAACGGCTTTCTCCTGTCGGCGATCTACGGCCTGGGCTACCGGCTGGAGGCGATCGATGCCAACACGCTGATGTCCTCGCCCTCCGCGCCGCTCGGCTCGTCGACATGACGGCCGGGCGCGCACGGGCCGCCCCGGCGGTGCTGTGCCTGCTGCTGATGCTGGGCGCAACCGATGCCGCCGCGCGAGGCGCCGAAGGCTACGTGGAGCACCGGGTCGAGCCCGGCGACACGCTGCCCTCCATCGCCCGGCGCTACCTGCGCCAGCCCGAGCGGTGGCGCGCCCTGCAGCGGCCCAACGGCGTGAAGGACCCGCAGGCGCTGCCGGCGGGCAGCACGGTGCGCATCCCGGCCCGGCTGCTCCGGCCGGGGGCCGTGGCGGCGCGGGTGGAGTTCGTGCGCGGCCAGGCGCTGGTCACGCCGGCCGGCGCCGATGCGCCCGAGCCGGCGGCGCCCGGCGCGCGGCTGGCCGAAGGCGCGCGCATCGAGGTGCCGCAGGACGGCTACCTGAGCCTGCGGCTGGCCGACGGCTCGGTGGTGCGCGTACTGGCCGGCTCCGACGTCGAGCTCAAGCGCCTGCGCCGGCGCAACGGCGCCACCAGCTTCGAGTCGGTGCTGGGCGTGCGGCGCGGCAAGGTCGAGTCCGAGGTCGCGCCGCAGCCGCGCGGGCGGGTGTTCGAGATCCAGGCGCCCGGCGCGGTGGCCAGCGTGCGCGGCACCCGCTTCGACGTCTCCGTGGGCGCCGACGGCCAGGTGGGCACGGCCGTGACCCAGGGCGAGGTGGCGCTGCGCGCCGCCAGGCCGGTGCACAGGAACAGCAGGCGCCTGATGCGCGTGGGTGCCGGCCAGGGCGCGGTGGTGCAGGCGGACGGGCAGCTGGGGGCGCAGCGCCCGCTGCCGGCGGCGCCCGACCTGTCCACCGCCGCCGACCGCTACGAGGACGCGGGCGGCCTGGCCGTGGACCTCGGCCCGGCCGCCCGCGGCGACTACGAGGTGCGGCTCGCGCGCGAGGCGGACTTCGCCGAGGTGCTGCGCGACGGCGTCGCGCGCGGCGGCCGGGTGCGCTTCGCGCCGTTGGAGGACGGCGTGTACGTCCTGGGCGTGCGCGCGCTGGACGCCGACGGCCTGGCCGGCCCCGAGAGCCGGCGCACGGTGCACGTGGATGCGCAGCCGGTGCCGCCGCTGTACCGCTTTCCGGCGCCGGGCGCGCGCGTGGCGGCCGAGGGCGCGCGGCTGCTGTGCTCGCCGGTGGCCGATGCGCAGTGGGTGCACCTGCAGGTGTCGCGCCGGGCGGACTTCGCCGTGCCGGAGATCGACGAGCCCCGGCTGGCGCACTGCGAGCTGGGGCTGTCGGCGCTGCCCGCGGGCGACTACCACTGGCGCGTGGCGTCGGTGCGGCGCGACGCGCAGGGACGGCCCGACCAAGGGCCCTTCGCGCCCGCCGTGCCCTTCACCCTGGTGGACGTGGCCGCGCCCAGCAGCCTGCAGCTGGCGGAGGACGGCGAACGCCCGACGCTGCACTGGGTGGCGCAGCCGGGCCTGGCCTACGAGGCCCAGCTCGCCGCCGACCCGGCCTTCGGCCACATCCTGGCCAGCGCACAGGGCCTGGAAGCGCGCTGGACGCTGCCCGCCCTGCCCCGCGGCGCCTACTTCGTGCGCCTGCGCGCCCGCGAGCCGGGCGGCGCCGCCGGCCCCTTCACGGCGGCGCGGCGCGTGCACGTCGGCGGCATCGTGCGCAGCGGCAGCGGGGAGGCGCTGCGCAGCGCCGACGGCGAGCCGGTGGCGCAGCCCTGAACCGGCCGCCGGCCCAGCGCGATGCCCCGCCCCCCCGAACCCCCGCTGCCCTACGACCCGACGGCCGAGCCGCCCCGCGGCTGGCTGCGCCGGCTGTGGCACCGGCGCGCGCCCTGGCTGCTGCTGGCCGGCGGGCTGCTGCTGGTGACGGCGGTGCTGACCCTGCTGCAGCCCTTTCCGCGGGTGGACCGGATGCTGCAGGACAACGCCCGCGCCGCCATGGGCCAGGGCCACGGCGGCGAGGTGGTCGTCGTCGCCATCGACGATGCCTCGCTCGCCGCGGTCGGACGCTGGCCCTGGCGCCGCGCCCTGCACGCCGAGGTGCTGCGCCGCATCGCCGCCCAGTCGCCGCGCTGCATCGGCCTGGACCTGCTGCTGACCGAGCAGGACACGGCGCCGCCGCTGGACGACGAGGTGCTGGCCCACGCCATCCGCGACAGCGGCTGCGTGGTGCTGCCGATGGCGCTGCAGTCGGCCGGCGCCGCGGCGCAGAGGGAGCTGGTGCCGCTGCCCGGGCTGGCCGATGCGGCGGCCGGCATCGGCCACGCGCACATCTCGCTCGACCAGGACGGCGTGGCGCGCAGCGTGTACCTGAGCGAGGGCTTCGCCGGCCGGCCCTGGCAGCACTTCGCCAGCGTGCTGTACGAGGCGGGCGAGGCCTGGGCCCACGGCGGCGCGCTGCCCGCGCACCCGCGGCTGCCGGCCCCGCTTCCCGACGGACAGCCGTGGGAGCGCAGCGGGCACCAGCTCATCGTCTTCACCCACGCCGACCAGCCCTTCACCACGGTGTCCTACGTCGACGTGCTGCGCGGCAACGTGCCGCCGGCGGTCTTCAAGGACCGCTACGTCCTGGTCGGCGCCACCGCGCTGGGCCTGGGCGACGCCTACGCCACCGCCGCGCCCAGCGAGACCGGCCTGACCCCGGGCGTGGTCATCTTCGCCAACGTGCTGCAGGGGCTGATCAACGGGCACCGGGTGGTGGTCGCCTCGCCCTGGCAGGACCTCGCCTTCAACGTGCTGCCGCTGGCCGTGGCGCTGCTGGGCCTGCTGTGGCTGCCGCCGGCGGGCGTGCTGCTGCTCATCGGCTCGATGCTGGCGCTGCGCCTGGGCCTGCACGTGGCGCGGCCCTGGGTGGGGGTGCAGTTCGCGCCGGCGGTGGGCTTCATGGCGCTGCTGCTGGTCTACCCGCTGTGGAGTCTGACGCGGCTGACGGCGGCGCTGCGCTTCCTGCACATCGGCACGCAGCAGCTTGCCAGCGAGTTCGAGGGCTTCCCCACGCCCGCGCCGCCGGCGCACGGCGGCGACTACCTGGAGCGGCAGATGGCCGCCACCGCCACGGCCGCGCTGCGGCTGCGCAACCTGCACCGCTTCGTGCGCGACGGCATCGACCACCTGCCCGACGCGACGCTGGTGCTCGACGACGAAGCCCGCGTGCTCATCGCCAACCTGTCGGCGCTGCGCCACTGGGGCGCCCCGAAGGAGGGCCTGGCCGGGCGGGACGCCCACGAGCTGCTGGGCGACATCCGGCGGCGCAGCAGCGGCGCGCCGATGCTGGCGCCGGGCCGGCTGCTGCACAGCCAGGAGCCGATCCTCGACGAGGGCGAGGACGCGCAGGGCCGCATCCTGCTGGTGCGCTGCGTCCCCTTCTACGACACCCGCAACGACCATGCCGGCTGGATGATCGCGCTGGTCAACATCACCAGCGTGCGCCGCGCCCAGAGCCAGCGCGACGAGGCGCTGCGCTTCATCTCGCACGACATCCGCGAGCCGATGGCTTCCATCCTCACCATCCTGGAGCTGGCGCGCTCGCGGCCCGAGCAGCTCGACGGCGAGGCGGTGTACGCGCGCATCGAGCGCCACGCCCAGGCCGGGCTGGAGCTGGCGGACGGCTTCGTCAACGTGGCGCGCGCCGAGGTGCAGCCCTTCCATGCCGGGCCGCTGGACCTGGTGGCGCTGGTGCAGGAGGCGGCCGACGACTGCTGGGTCGCCGCGCGCCAGCGCGGGGTACAGCTGGCGATCGGCCCGGTGCCCGCGGAAGCGCCCTTCGTCGGCGACCGCAGCCTGCTCGGGCGGGCCCTGGTCAACGTGCTGAGCAACGCCCTGAAGTACTCGCCGGAAGGCGGCCAGGTCCGCTGCGCGCTGGACACGCGCGGGCCGCACTGGGCGCTCTCGGTCCACGACCAGGGGCCGGGCATCCCGCCGGCGCTACAGTCCCAGCTGTTCCAGCCGTTCCACCGGCTGCACCGGGAGACGCATCCCCAGGTGCAGGGCGTGGGGCTGGGGCTGCTGCTGGTGCGCGCGGCCGTCCAGCGCCACGGCGGCTCGATCGAGATCGACAGCGCCGAAGGCGGCGGCTGCACCGTCACGCTGCTGCTGCCCCGGCCGAGCAGGACGCAGCTGGAAGCCTTCCCCATCGACCTGGAATGAACGACCGCATGAACACGCCCCTCGCCCCCCGATGCCTGCGCCGGCCATGGCGGACCACCGCCGCCGGCCTGGGCCTGTCGCTCGCCCTGGCCGCCACGGCAGCCCACGCGCAGGACGTCGATGCCACCGGCATCGTCCAGGGCGGCCTGGCGGCCGTCCAGCTGGTGGACCGGGGCAGCCTTGGCGAGCTGTGGGACGGCGCCTCGGACGGCGCCCGCAAGAAGGTGGCGCGCAACGACTTCGCCCGGCAGGTGACGCAGGCGCGCCAGCCGCTCGGCGCGCCGCTGCAGCGCACCTGGGTGGCGATCAACCGGCACGCGCTGGCCAACGACGACGGCGACCTGGCGGGGCAGTACGTCAGCGTCGAGTACGAGACGCGCTTCGCCGGCAAGCCCGAGCGCGCCGCGCGCGAGCTGGTGTCCTTCCACCTCGGGCGCGACGGCACCTGGCGCTTCTCCGGCTACGTGCTGCGCCAGCCATGAACCGCCGCTGGAAGCCCAACGTCACCGTGGCGGCGCTGATCGAGCGCGACGGCCGCTTCCTGCTGGTGGAAGAGCACACCGACCGCGGCCTGAAGCTCAACACGCCGGCCGGCCACCTGGACCCGGGCGAATCGCCGGCCGAGGGCTGCGCCCGCGAGGCGCTGGAAGAGACGGCGCACCACTTCACCCCCACCGCGCTGGTGGGCGTGTACATGGCGCGCTTCGAGCGCGGCACGCCCGGCGACGAGGGCGAGACCGACATCACCTACCTGCGCTTCGCCTTCGCCGGCGAGCTGGGCGCCTTCGAGCCCGGCCGCGCGCTGGACGAGGGCATCGTGCGCACGGTCTGGATGACGCCCGACGAGATCCGCGCCAGCGTCGAGCGCCACCGCAGCCCGCTGCTGCTGCGCTGCATGGAGGACCACCTGGCAGGCCAGCGCCATCCGCTGGACCTGTTCCACGTCGATCCGTCGGTCAGGTCGCCCGGGCGGGCGTAGCGGCCGCGATCACGCCGCCGCCCAGGCAGACCTCGCCGTCGTAGAGCACGGCGGACTGGCCCGGCGTCATCGCCCACTGCGGCTGCGGGAAGTCCAGGCGGAAGGCGCCGGCGCCCTCCACCGCCAGCGTGCCGGGCGCATCGGCCTGCCGGTAGCGCGTCTTGGTGCCGTAGCTGCCGGGCGCGGGCGGCGCGCCGGCCACCCAGCTCGCGTCGCCGGCCGCCAGCGAACGCGACAGCAGCCACGGGTGGTCGTGGCCCTGCACCACCCACAGCGTGTTCTTCTCCATGTCCTTGCGCGCCACGAACCACGGCGCGTGCTCGCCGCCGCCGCGCTGCGCGCCCTTCTCCTTCACGCCGCCGATGCCCAGCCCCTGGCGCTGGCCCAGCGTGTAGAACGACAGGCCGTGATGCTCGCCCAGCACGCGGCCGCGCTCGTCCTTGATCGGCCCCGGCGCCTTGCTGATGTAGCGGTTGAGGAATTCGCGGAAGGGCCGCTCGCCGATGAAGCAGATGCCGGTCGAGTCCTTCTTGGCCGCCACCGGCAGGCCGATCTCGGCGGCGATGCGGCGCACCTCCGTCTTGTGCAGCTCGCCCACCGGAAACAGCGCCTTCGACAGCTGCGCCTGGTTCAGGCGGTGCAGGAAGTAGCTCTGGTCCTTGGCCGGGTCGAGGCCCTTGAGCAGCTCATAGCGCACGCGGGCGCCATCCCGCGCGGCCGCGCGGGATGTTCCTTCCTGCCCAAAGGGCTCGCCCGTGTCCGCTGCCACGCAGCGGACACGGGCGTAATGCCCTGTGGCGATCTTCTCGGCGCCCAGGCGCATCGCGTGGTCGAGGAAGGCCTTGAACTTGATCTCGGCGTTGCACAGCACGTCCGGGTTGGGCGTGCGCCCGGCCTGGTACTCGCGCAGGAACTCGGCGAAGACGCGGTCCTTGTAGTCGGCCGCGAAGTTCACGTGCTCGATCTCGATGCCCAGCACGTCCGCCACACTGGCGGCGTCGACGAAGTCGATGTTCGACGAGCAGTACTCGCTGTCGTCGTCATCCTCCCAGTTCTTCATGAAGATGCCGACGACCTCGTGCCCCTGCTGTTTCAGCAGGTGCGCGGTGACGGCGGAATCCACGCCGCCCGAGAGGCCGACGACGATGCGGTGACGGGTCATGGGGCCGGATTGTCCCAGCCCGCCGCCGCCTTCGCCGGTGCCGCTACTTCAACCAGCCGCGCTTACGGAAATAGAGCATCGGGCCGACCGCGCTGGCGATCATCAGCGCCAGCACGTAGGGGTAGCCCAGGCTCCATTCCAGCTCGGGCATGAACTTGAAGTTCATGCCATAGATGCTGGCGATCAGCGTCGGCGGCAGCAACGCCACGCTGGCCACCGAGAAGATCTTGATGATCTTGTTCTGGTTGATGTTGATGAAGCCGACCGTGGCGTCCATCAGGAAGTTGATCTTGTCGAACAGGAAGGCCGTGTGGTTGTCCAGCGATTCGATGTCGCGCAGGATCTGGCGCGCGTCCTCGAACTGCTCGGCGTCGAGCATGCGCTGGCGCATCATGAAGCTCACGGCGCGGCGCGTGTCCATCATGTTGCGGCGGATGCGCCCGTTCAGGTCCTCCTGGTGCGCGATCAGGCCCAGCACCTCGCCGGCGGTCTCGTCGCTCACGTTGCCCTTGAGCACGCGGTTGCCGGCCTTCTCCAGCTCGTCGTAGATGCCTTCCAGCGTGTCGGCCGAATACTCCGCGTCCGCATCGAACAGCGCCAGCAGCACGTCCTTGGCGTTGTCGATCAGCCCCGGCGCGCGCCGCGCGCGCATGCGCAGCAGGCGGAACACGGGCACGTCCTCGTCGTGGATGGAGAACAGCACGCCGCGGCTCTTCAGCTCGGCGTTGTGCTGGTTCAGGATGAAGGCCACGCGCACGCTGCGCGGCTCGTCGGCATCGGAGATCAGGAAGTCGCTGCGCACGTGCAGGTCGCCGTTGTCTTCCTCGTAGAAGCGGGCCGACTCCTCGATGTCCTCGTCGGTCACGTCCTCCGGGATCGACAGGCCGTAGTACTGCTTGACCCAGCGCTTCTCGTCGAGCGAGGGCGATTCGAGGTCCACCCAGATGGGCTGGAAACGCGAGAGTTCCTCCAGCGACTCGATCTCTTCCTGGACGAGCCGGCCGTTGGCGAGCGTGAAGATGTTGAGCATGGCGTGCTCCCCTGGTGTGTTCGGACGGTGAGGGCAAAAGAAGGGGAAGAAGACGGGGCGCGCTCGCACGCCCTTGTTCCCATGGACCGGCCCTGCACCGCACCCAGCGCGCGGGAGACTAGAGGGGGGACGCCGAACGCTGCCGAGACGGGTCGCTATCCAAGGCGATTTCTCCTGTGTGGCAACGGGGCGCGATTATGGCACCGCAACATGATGCGGCGCGCTCGCGCGCGGCGCGGCATCTGGATGGACGTCCAGTACATTCGGGGCATGTCCGCCCTGGCTTCCGACACCCCGACCGCCCCCGGCATCGCCGCCGCCGAGGCGCGGCTGGCCGAGGCCCTGGCCGGGCTCAACGACGCGCAGCGGGCGGCGGTGGAGCACGGCCTCGCCGCGGACGACGGCGCCGGCGCGCCGCCGCTGCTGATCATCGCCGGCGCCGGCTCGGGCAAGACCAGCACCCTGGCGCACCGCGTCGCGCACCTGATCGCCCGCGGGGCTGACCCGCAGCGCATCCTGCTGATCACCTTCTCGCGCCGCGCGGCGCAGGAGATGTCGCGCCGCGCCGGCCAGGTCGCTGCGCGCGTGCTGGGCCTGCGCGCCGACGCCCTGCCGCAGCTGCCCTGGGCCGGCACCTTCCACGGCATCGGCGCGCGGCTGCTGCGCGAGTACGCGCCGCAGATCGGCCTGGACCCCCAGTTCACCATCCACGACCGCGGCGACGCCGAGGACCTGATGGGCTGGGTGCGCAGCCGCCTGGGCCTGGCGGCGCGGGAAGGCCAGAAGCGCTTCCCGCTCAAGAGCACCTGCCTCTCGATCTACTCGCGCACCGTCAACACCTGCATGCCGCTGCCCGAGGTGCTGCGCCAGCACTTCCCCTGGTGCGCCGAATGGCACGACGAGCTGGAGCGCCTCTTCGGCGCCTACGTCGAGGCCAAGGCGCAGCAGAACGTGCTCGACTACGACGACCTGCTGCTGGCCTGGGCCGAGATGATGGGCGAGAGCGCGCTGGCCGCGCACGTCGGCGCGCGCTTCGACCACGTGCTGGTCGACGAGTACCAGGACACCAACCGCCTGCAGGCGCGCATCCTCCTGCGCTTGAAGCCCGACGGCCGCGGCGTAACGGCGGTGGGCGACGACGCGCAGTCGATCTATTCGTTCCGCGGCGCGACGGTGCGCAACATCCTGGACTTTCCCGGCCAGTTCGCGCAAGCGGCGCGCGTGGTCACGCTGGCGCGCAACTACCGCTCGACGCAGCCCATCCTCGACGCGGCCAACGCGGTGATGGCCCATGCCGGCGAAGGCCACGCCAAGCGGCTGTGGACCGAGCGGCCTTCGCTCGGCGCGCCGCAGCTCGTGCTGGTGGCGGACGAGGCCGCGCAGGCCGCCTGGGTGGCCGACCGCGTGCTCGCCTGCCGCGAGAACGGCCTCAGGCTCAAGCAGCAGGCCGTGCTGTTCCGCACCAGCAGCCACAGCGCCGCGCTCGAACTGGAACTCGCGCGCCGCAACATCCCCTTCGTCAAGTACGGCGGCCTGAAATTCCTGGAGGCCTCGCACGTCAAGGACCTGCTGGCGCTGCTGCGCTTCGTCCAGAACCCGCGTGCGCGGCTGGCCGGCTTTCGCGTGGTGCAGCTCATCCCCGGCATCGGCCCGGCCACCGCCGCGAAGCTAATGGACGCAATGGCGCTGGCGGCCGACCCCGATGCGGCGCTGCAGGCCTTCGCGCCGCCGGCCGCCGCGCGCGACGAATGGCAGCGCCTGGCTGCCGCCTGGACCGCGCTGCGCAGCGGCGCGGCCGGCTGGCCCGCCGAGATGGCCGTGGCGCAGGACTGGTACCTGCCGCACCTGGAACGCCTGTTCGACGACGCCACGGTGCGCCGCGGCGACATCGAGCAGCTCGCGCAACTGGCCGCCGGCTACGCCTCGCGCGAGCGCTTCGTCACCGAACTCACGCTCGACCCGCCTGAGGCCACCAGCGACCGCCCCGGCCCGCCGCTGCTCGACGAGGACTTCCTCATCCTCTCCACCATCCACTCCGCCAAGGGCCAGGAATGGAACGCCGTCTACCTGCTCAACGCGGTGGACGGCTGCATGCCGGCCGACGTGGTGCAGGGCGCGCACGAACTGGAGGAGGAGCGCCGCCTGCTCTACGTCGCCATGACCCGCGCGCGCGACCACCTGCACCTGGTGATGCCGCAGCGCTTCCACGTCACGCAGCAGACGCCGCGCGGCGACCGCCACCTGTACGCGGCGCGCACCCGCTTCATCCCTGAAACGGACCTGGGCCGCTACGAGCGCCTGACCTGGCCGCCGCCACCGCCGCAGCCCGCCTTTGTCCCACCGCCGCCTGCGGTCATCGACCTGCGCAGCCGCCTGCGCGCGGCCTGGCGCACCTAGGCTTTCTCCGCGCCTGCCTTGCGGTGCGCGCTATGGATTCAGGAGTTTTCTGCGGTTGCCGAACGCAACCGTTGACGGCCGGGATTGCATTTCCATGACACCCCGGGCATAGTGAATCCGACCCTCTCTTGCGACGACAACGACAACGACGACAACTTCTTTTTCCCGCCGGCCACGCCTCCCGGCGCGGCCGATTCCCCAACCGTCAATTTCCAGGAGGTCATTCATGAATTTGACGATCAGCGGCCATCACCTCGACGTCACCCCGGCGCTTCGCAGCTACGTCACCACCAAGCTCGACCGGATCACGCGTCACTTCGACCAGGTGGTCGATGTCAAGGTGATCCTGACGGTGGAAAAGCAAAAGGAGAAGGAAAGGCGGCAACGCGCGGAATGCAACATCCACGTCAAGGGCAACGACCTGTTCGCCGAGAGCAGCCACGCTGATCTGTACGCCGCCGTGGACGAGCTGGTCGACAAGCTCGACCGCCAGGTGGTGCGGCACAAGGACCGCCTGCAGGACCACCACCACGTCGGCAGCAAGCGCACCATCCAGTAGGGCGTTCGTCCTCACCCGAGGGGAGACCCCCGGGCAAATCCTCTTGCCAAGCCGCCTCCGGGCGGCTTTGTGTCGTCTGGACTGCGGGTGCATAATCGCGCCCCGACCCACCATGAACCGCCTCGCGTCCATCCTGCCGCCCGCTCAAGTGCTCGTGAGCGTCGACGCCACCAGCAAGAAACGCGCTTTCGAGGAAGCGGGCCTGCTGTTCGAGAACCTGCACGGTCTCGGGCGCGCCCTCATCACCGACAGCCTGTTCGCCCGCGAGCGGCTCGGCTCCACCGGCCTCGGCCACGGCGTGGCCATCCCCCACGGCCGCATCAAGGGCCTGAAGGCGCCGATGGCGGCCGTCTTCCAGCTCGCGCAGCCGATCGGCTTCGACGCCCCGGACGAGCAGCCGGTGGTGCTGCTGATCTTCCTGCTGGTGCCCGAGGCCGCCACGCAGAAGCACCTGGAGATCCTGTCCGAGATCGCCGAGATGCTGAGCGACGCCGCCCTGCGCGAGCGCATCAAGGCCAGCACCGACGCGGCCGAACTGCACGGCCTGATCGCCGGCTGGCGCTCGGC
>NZ_JBIQNC010000156.1:0-11942 GCF_044462705.1 Xenophilus sp. | reverse complement strand
GCGGGCAATCGAGCGCCTGGGCATAGTCCAGCGCCTTGGCCACCGCGTCGCGGAAGCCGGCTTCGCGGCCCGGCAGGCAGGCCAGGCCGCGCTCGCCGGCCGCCCAGTCGCCGGGCGGGGTGTTGAACAGCACCTGTTGCAGGCCGTGATCGCGCAGCCGCGCGGCGAGGTCGGCCGGCGCGAAGTCGTAGGGAAAGAGGTACTCCACGGCCTCGAAGCCGTCGGCTGCGGCGGCGGCGAAGCGCTCGAGGAAGGGCAGCTCCGTGTAGAGCATCGAGAGGTTGGCGGCGAAGCGGGGCATGGCGGCGACTCTACCGCCGCGGGCGCCGCGCCTGGGTGAAGGCGTTGCGCGGCGCGGGTGCGGCAGCGGCCCGCCGCGCCTCGCGCTCGCGCAGCCAGGCGATGTGCGAGACGAGCCTGCGGCGCAAGGCGCGGCGAGTCGCGATCTCGGCATCCACCTCGGCGATGCGCTCGCGCATCAGCGCCTCCATGTCGGCCACCGTGAGCCGGCCCGAGCGGTAGCGCGGCAGCACCTCGGCGATGCGCGCGAGGGTGAAGCCCAGGTCGCGGCTCATGGCGATGAAGATGGCCTCGCGCTCCGTGCCTTCGGCGAACTCGCGGTAGCCCGAGTCCAGGCGCCGCGCCTTGAGCAGCCCCTGCGCCTCGTAGCGGCGCAGGCGGTTGGCAGAGACGCCGCTGCGGCGGGCCAGCTCGGAAATCCTCATGGCGGCAAGCCTAGCAACCCTGGCGCGGTGCGAAGGTTCGCAGACTGCATTCCTGTTCTTTCCCATCAGGAGGCTTTCGATGAACGATGCCTGCGAACGCGTGCGCCAGGCGGTGCTGGCGATGCCCATGGCCGCCACCCTCCACTTGCAGTTCGACCACCTCGCGCCCGGCGAGACGGTGCTGCGCATGCCGGTGCTCGATGCCTTCTGCTTCCGCCCCGGCCAGTTGCAGGCCACCGCGGTCTACGCCATCGCCGACTTCGCCGCCGTGTCGGCGGCCGGCACGCTGCTGCCGCCCGGCTGGGTCAACGCCACCATCGACGGCACGCTCAAGCTGCTGGCGCCGGCGGCCGGCACGCACCTGCGCGCACGGGGCCGGGTGGTCGATGCGGGGCGGGTGCTGAGCGTGTGCGCAGCCGAGGTCCATGCCGTCGACGGCGCGAAGCAGACGCTGTGCGCCACGCTGCTGGCCACGGCGCGCAACCTGCCGCCGCGCTGAGGGGGCTCAGCCGAGCGCGAACTTCGCGGCCCGCACGATGTGCGCCGCGTCCACGCCGAAGAAGCCGCGCAGCGCCGCGCGCGTGTCGCTGCGGCCGAAGCCGTCGGTGCCCAGCGTGAAGTAGCGCCGCCCCGCCGGCACGAAGGCGCGCACGCTCTCGGGCACGGCGCGCACGTAGTCGGTGGCGGCGATGACCGGACCCTCGCTGCCGGCCAGCTGCCGCGCGACGAAGGGCGTGCCGGGCTCGGCCTCGCCGGCCAGCGCGCGCGCCTCGCAAGCCTGGCCGTCGCGCGCCAGCTCGCTCCAGCTCGTGACGCTGAAGACGGCCGCCTCGATGCCCTCCAGCGCGAGCTGCTGCGCAGCCTTCACCACCTCGGTGAGGATCGCGCCCGAGCCCAGCAGCGCGACCTTGCGCCTGGCCGGCGGCGCGCCTTCGGGGCGCTGCCAGCCCTCGTAGCGCCAGCAGCCGCGCAGGATGTCCGCATGCGCCGCCTCGGGCACGTCGGGCTGCGCGTAGTTCTCGTTCATCAGCGTGACGTAGTGGAAGACGTCCTTCTGCTCGACCAGCATCTCGCGCATGCCGGCGTCGAGGATCACGGCCATCTCGCCGGCGAAGGCCGGGTCCCACGCCCTGCAGTTGGGGATGGTGGCCGCCGCCAGGTGGCTGCTGCCGTCCTGGTGCTGCAAACCTTCGCCGCCCAGCGTGGTGCGGCCCGAGGTGGCGCCCAGCAGGAAGCCGCGCGCACGCTGGTCGGCCGCGGCCCAGATGGCGTCGCCCACGCGCTGGAAGCCGAACATCGAGTAGTAGATGTAGAAGGGCAGCATCGCCAGCCCGTGCACGCTGTAGCTGGTGGCCGCGGCCGTCCAGCTCGCGATGGCGCCGGCCTCGCTGATGCCCTCCTCCAGGATCTGGCCGTCCAGCGCCTCGCGGTAGCTGAGCACCGAGCCGATGTCCTCCGGCGCGTAGCGCTGGCCGACGCTGGAGTAGATGCCGACCTGCTTGAAGAGATTCGCCATGCCGAAGGTGCGCGCCTCGTCGGCCACGATGGGCACCACGCGCGGGCCGAGCGCCTTGTCCTTGAGCAGGCCGCCGAGCAGGCGCACGAAGGCCATCGTCGTGCTCATCTCCTTGCCGGCGGCCTCGGTGGCGAACTTCGCGTAGCTGGCCGGCGGCGGCACGGGCACCACGTCGCAGGCCGTCTCGCGCCGCGGCAGCGCGCCGCCCAGCGCGGCGCGGCGCTCGCGCAGGTAGCGCATCTCGGGGCTGTCCTCGGCCGGCCTGTAGAAGGCCAGCGAGGTCGCCTGCGCGTCGGTGAGCGGCAGGTTGAAGCGGTTGCGAAACTCGATCAGGTCGTCGCCCTCCAGCTTCTTCTGCGAGTGCGTGGTCATGCGGCCCTGCCCCGCCGCGCCCATGCCGTAGCCCTTCTTGGTGTGGGCCAGGATCACGGTCGGCCGGCCGCGGTGCGCCGCGGCGGCGGCGTAGGCGGCGTGGATCTTCACCAGGTCGTGCCCGCCGCGCTTGAGGCGGTCGATCTGCTCGTCGGTCATGCCCTGCGCCAGGCGCTGCAGTTCGGGGCTCTGGCCGAAGAAGTGGTCGCGGTTGAAGCGCCCGTCCTTGGCGGCGAAGGTCTGCATCTGGCCGTCCACCGTGTCGGCGAAGGCGCGCAGCAGGGCACCTTGTACGTCGCGGGCGAACAGGCCGTCCCAGTCGCTGCCCCAGACCAGCTTGATCACGTTCCACCCAGCGCCGGCGAAGAGCTTCTCCAGCTCGTCGATGATGCGGCCGTTGCCGCGCACCGGGCCGTCGAGGCGCTGCAGGTTGCAGTTGACCACCCACACCAGGTTGTCGAGCTTCTCACGCGCGGCGAGCGTGAGGGCGCTCATCGATTCCGGTTCGTCCATCTCGCCGTCGCCGAACACGCCCCACACCTTGCGGCCTTCGCAGTCGAGCAGGTTGCGGTGCGTGAGGTAGCGCATGAAGCGCGCGTGGTAGATGCTGCTGATCGGCCCGATGCCCATGGAGCCGGTCGGGAACTGCCAGAAGTCCGGCATCAGCCACGGGTGCGGGTAGCTGGACAGGCCGCGCGCGCCGTGCGCCGGCGCGGTGATCTCCTGGCGGTAGTGGGCCAGGTCGGTTTCGGTGAGGCGCCCTTCGAGGAAAGCGCGGGCATACACGCCGGGCGAGCTGTGCGGCTGGAAGAACACGAGGTCGCCCAGATGTTGCCCCCCACGCTCCCCCACTTCGTGTGGGTCGCTGCCCCCCCGAGGGGGGCGCTCGCCGCTTGGGGCGGCCCGGCGCGGCTCGGCCGCGCGCGCATGGAAGAAGTGGTTGAAGCCGACCTCGAACAGGTCCGCCGCGCTGGCGTAGCTGGCGATGTGGCCGCCCAGCTCGCCATACGCCTGGTTGGCGCGCACCACCATCGCCAGTGCGTTCCAGCGCATCAGCGAAGCCAGGCGCTCCTCGACGGCCAGGTCGCCCGGGAAGACCGGCTGCTGGTCCACGCCGATGGTGTTGGCGTACGGCGTGGCCAGCTCGGGCTGCCAGCCGATGCGCCCGGCGCGGGCCAGGCGGGCCAACTCGTCCAGCATCCAGCGCGCGCGCTGCGGGCCCTGCGCCTCGACCAGCGCCAGGAAGGCCTCCCGCCATTCGGCCGTCTCGGCCGGGTCGGGGTCGGCGGGCAGGGCATCGTGGGACAGCAGGGCGTTCATCTGGTCGGCGGGAAGCGGGGCATTCATGCCCCGCACTCTAGGCCGGTGGCCGCGGAATGAGGTATCGAAATGCGCGGCACCGCCCTGCTGCGGCGGCATAAACTGCCGCACCAACATCATTCGACGGCACATCATGGAACTGGACGCCATCGACCTGCGCATCCTCGACGAGCTGCAGCGCGACGGCGCGCTGACCAACGTGGCGCTGGCGCGCCGGGTGCACCTCTCGCCCTCGCCCTGCCTGGCGCGGGTGAAGGCGCTGGAGGCCGCGGGCGTGATCGCGCGCTACGTGGCGCTGTGCAGCGCGCCGGCGCTCGGGCTGGGGCTGAACGTGTTCATCTCGATCAGCCTGCGGGCGCAGTCGAAGGAAGCGCTCGCGGCGTTCGAGCACCGCATCGCCGAGCACGAGGAGGTGATGGAGTGCTACCTGATGACCGGCGACAGCGACTACCTGATCCGCGTCGCCGTGGCCGACATGGCGGCGCTGGAGAAGTTCATCCTCGAGCAGCTCACGCCGATCCCCGGCATCGAGAAGATCCGCTCCAGCTTCGCGCTCAAGCAGGTGCGCTACAAGACGGCGCTGCCGCTGCCGCGCTGAGCACGGCGGCACCGGCCGGACGCCCGCGCTGTTCCAGCCATTGCAGCAGGCCGTCCAGCGCCGGGCACAGCTGCTGCCCCCAGGGGGTGAGCCGGTAATCCACCACCGGCGGGCGCTCGGCCTGCACGGTGCGCTCGATCAGGCCGTCCTCCTCCAGCTGGCGCAGCTGCTGGGCCAGCATCTTCTGCGAGATGCCGGCGATGCTGCGCTGCAGGTCGGAGAAGCGCCGCACCTGCCCGCCGAACAGGTGGAACAGGATCAGCAGCTTCCAGCGCCCCCGCAGCAGCCGATGGCAGACCTCCACGTCGATGGCCGCCGCCAGGGGCGTGTAGGCCTTGCGGCGCGGGGCCGCCGCGGCGCTTACCTTCTGGTGCGTACTTCCCATCGGCCGAGCGTAATCCGAGCATGCGGGCATCACAACGACGCGACCCGATCCCATGCCTGCCGTGCCCATGCCCGACGCCCTGACCCGCTATCTCGCCTGGCGCGCCCTGGACGACGCGGCCGGCGCCGCGGCCTGCTTCCACCCCGGGGCCCGGGTGCACGACGAGGGGCGCGTGCACCAGGGCCTGCCGGCCATCCAGGCCTGGAAGGCGGACGCCGAGGCCCGCACGGCCTATCGCCTCGTGCCCCTCGGCCTGGCGCGCGAGGGCGGCGTGTACCGGCTGCTGGCCCACGTGACAGGCACCTTTCCGGGCGGGCAGGCGGACCTGATGCACGAGTTCGAGGTCGAGGAAGGACGCATCGCCTCGCTGCGCATCCGGCTGCCGGTGGCGCTCGAAGGGCGCCGGGCGCTGGTCACGGGCGGCACGCGGGGCATCGGCGCCGCCGTGGCCGCGCGGCTGCGCGAGGCCGGCGCCACGGTGATGGTGGCGGCGCGCAGCGCGCCCGCCGGCATCGACGGCGACGCCTTCGTGGCGGCGGATCTGGGCCGCGCCGACGGCTGCGCCGACGTGGCCCGCGCCGTCGAATCGCGCCTGGGCGGCATGGACATCCTGGTGCACGTCGCCGGCGGCTCGGCGGCCCCGGCCGGCGGCTTCGCGGCGCTGGACGACGCGCAGTGGCACGACGCGCTGGACCTCAACCTCCTGGCCGCCGTGCGGCTGGACCGCGCGCTGCTGCCCGGCATGCTGGCGCGCGGCGTGGGCGTGGTGGTCCACGTGACGTCGATCCAGCGGATGCTGCCGCTGCCCGAGTCGACCACCGCCTATGCCGCGGCGAAGGCCGCCCTGTCCACCTACAGCAAGAGCCTGTCGAAGGAGGCGGGGCCGCGGGGCGTGCGCGTGGTGCGCGTGGCGCCCGGCTGGGTGGAGACCGAGGCCGCCACCGCGCTGCTCGAGCGCCTGGCCGGCGAGCAGGGCGGCGACATCGAGTCGGCCCGCCAGGGGCTGATGCGCTCGCTCGGCGGCATCCCCCTCGGCCGGCCGGCGCGGCCGCGGGAGGTGGCGGAACTGGTCGCCTTCCTCGCATCGCCGCAGGCGGCCGGCATCACCGGCACCGAGTACGTGATCGACGGCGGCACGGTGCCGGTGGCATGAACGCGGCAGGCCGGCGGGCGCGCGCCGCGTGCGGATCTCAACCGTTGCGGAAGATGTAGCTGTAGGCGCTCAGGGCCGGTGCGCCGCCCAGATGCGCGTACAGCACGCGCGATCCGGCAGGGAATTCGCCGCGGCGCACTTTCTCGATCATGCCCTGCATGGATTTGCCTTCGTACACGGGGTCGGTCAGCATGCCCTCGGTGCGCGCGCACAGGCGGATGGCCTCGAGCGTGCCCTCGCTGGGCAGCCCGTACTCGGGGCCGCCGAAGCGGGTGTCGAGCACGATGTCCTCGTCGGTGATGTCGCGCCCCAGCTCCACCAGCCCGGCCGTATGCCTGGCGATGCGCAGGATCTGGTCGAAGGTCTGCTGCGGCTTGGCCGAGGCGTCGATGCCGATCACGCGGTCGGCCCGGCCGTCGGCCGCGAAGCCGACCACCATGCCGGCCTGCGTGCTGCCGGTGACGGAGCAGACCACGATGTAGTCGAAGCGGAAACCCAGTTCCTTCTCCTGCTGCCGCACCTCTTCGGCGAAGCCGACGAAGCCCAGACCGCCCTTCGGGTGCTCCGAGCAGCCGGCCGGGATCGGGAAGGGCCGGCCGCCGGCGCTGCGCACGCTCTCCATGGCCTCTTCCCAGCTCCTGCGGATGCCGATGTCGAAGCCCGCCGCATCGAGCCGCACGTCCGCGCCCAGGATGCGCGACAGCTCGATGTTGCCCACGCGGTCGTACACGGCGTCGGCGTAGTTGACCCAGTTCTCCTGCACCAGCACGCACTTCATGCCCAGGTGCGCGGCCACGGCGGCCACCTGGCGCGTCTGGTTCGACTGCACGCCGCCGATGGACACCAGCGTGTCGTAGCCGCCCTCGATGGCATCGGGGATCAGGTACTCGAGCTTGCGGGTCTTGTTACCGCCGAAGGCCAGGCCGCTGTTGCAGTCCTCCCGCTTGGCATAGAGCTGCACGTCGCCGCCCAGATGGGCGGACAGGCGCCGCAGCGGGTGGATCGGCGTGGGGCCGAAGGTGAGCGCATGGCGGGGAAACTTGCGGAGGTTCATGGCGGCGATCTCGCGTGGCGGCAGGCCGGGATGGCCTTGCCCTGGGCGAAATCGTAGGAAGGAGCGCGGTTCACAGGGTTGCAAAATTGGGCTCCATGGCGAAACTGAAGCCCCTCTTTCGGGCGGCATTCAATCAACCGAACCCATGAAATCCGGCAACCGCGCAACAAAATTGCAAGCTCCGACGGAGCTCGACCGCACGGACCGCGCCATCCTGCGCCAACTGCAGCGCGATGCCTCGATCTCGAACGTCGCGCTGGCGGCGAAGGTGCACCTCAGCCCGCCGGCCTGCCTGCGGCGGGTGGAGCGCCTGAAGGCGCAGGGCCTGGTGCGCGGCATCGTCGCGCTGCTGGAGCCGCGCGCGCTGGGCTGCGGCACGCTGGTGATGATCGGCGTGGTGCTCGACCGCTCCACGCCCGAGTCCTTCGCGGCCTTCGAGAAGGCGGCCCAGAAGGTCTCCGGCTGCCTCGAATGCCACGTGGTGACCGGCGAGTTCGACTACTTCATGCTGCTGCGCACGCGCGACGCCGAGAGCTACAACCGGCTGCACGCCGAACAGCTGCTGTACCTGCCGGGGGTGCGGCAGGTGCGCACCTTCATGGTGTTGAAGCAGGTGCTGTCGAGCACGCAGCTGCCCATCTGACGCAATGGGCGCCGCTGCCCCGGCGGATGGGCCGGGCAGCGGCGCCGCCGTTCACAGCCCGATCAGGCCGCCGTCGTCCTTGGTGATGACCAGCGTGGCCGAGCGCGGGCGCGCGGTGCCGCCCTCGGGCCAGTGGCTGCCGAACTTCGACGGGTCGCCGATGTCCGCCACCGGCGTGGTCTCGCCCGGGTGCTGGATGTTGACGAACAGCGCGCGGCCGTCGCCGGACTCGGCGATGCCGGTCAGCTCGCAGTCGGCCGGGCCGACCAGGAAGCGGCGCAGCCCCGCGTCGCCCGGCGCCTGGCCGACGAAGGTGTCCTGCTGCGCCGTGGTGGCGCCGTCCACGTTGGTGATCGTGCGCGGGCCGCCGTCGCCGACGCTGCCGGGCAGCGCGGCCAGCAGCATGCAGTTGGTCACGTCGGTGTAGGCGCCGTCGTCGGTCTCCAGCCACAGCAGGCCGGGGCTGGCGTGGCTGAACCACATGCCGTCGGGGCTGGAGAAGTCGTTGTCGTCGGACAGCTGCGAGACGTTGACGTCCGCCGGCGCGGTGGCGCGGGCGCCGAAGAGGTACACGTCCCAGGCGAAGGTGGTGGCCGCCGGGTCGCCGCCGTCGTCCGCGAAGCGGATGATGTGGCCGTTGGGGTTGCCCTTCTGCGCCGTCTGCGCGCTGCCCTTCGGGTCGTTGTAGAAGCGCGGGTTCGCCGCGTCGGTGGCGGTGATGGGGCGCGACGAGGCATTGGTGTTCGTCAGCGTGAGGTACACGTCGCCGTTCTTCGGGTTGACCGCCGTCCACTCGGGGCGGTCCATCTTGGTGGCGCCGGCCGCGTCGGCCGCCAGGCGTGCGTTGACGACCACGTCGGCCGCGTCGGCGAAGGCGTAGGCGGCGTTGCTGCCGGTGATGCCGTTGACGCCCAGCGCCAGCTCCAACCACACGCCGGTGCCGTCGGCGTCGAAGCGCGCGACGTAGAGCCTGCCCTCGTCCATGTACTTGTCGCCGGCCGCGGTGCCCTTGCCGATGTCGGCCGGGTCCCAGGCCTTGGCCGACACGAACTTGTAGACGTACTCGTTGCGCGAATCGTCGCCCATGTACCAGACCAGCGGCTTGCCTTCAACGACGGGGCCGAGGCAGGCACCCTCGTGGCCGAAGCGGCCCAGCGCGGTGCGCTTCTTCGGCGTGCTGGCGGGATCGAACGGGTCGATCTCGACCACCCAGCCGTAGGTGTTGTGGCCGTTGCGGTAGTCGTCCGTGGCGGCGGCGCCCAGGGCCTGCGTGTTCCAGCGGCCGTAGAGGCCGTCGGCGGTGTCGGGCGTGACGGTGGCCCACAGCTCGCGCCCGTTGCCGGCCACGCCGTAGCGCGCGAAGGAGGCGGTCTCCTTCGCGGTGCGGCCGGTGTCGTCGGCGGCGATGCGGCGGAAGTAGCCGGCCCAGTTCTCCTCGCAGGTGAGGTAGGTGCCCCAGGGCGTGGTGCCGTTGGCGCAGTTGTTGACGGTGCCGCGGGTCTTGCTGCCGTCGGGCGAGAACTTCGTCTTCAGCGCGTCGGACTTCGCCGCCGGGCCGGAGAATTCCATCTCGGTCAGCGTGTGGACGCGGCGGTTGAAGGCGGAGTCCTGCTTGTAGCTCCACGCGCCGGCGCCGTCCTTGCCGACCTCGATCACGCTCACGCCGTGCAGGTAGAACTCGCGCTGCACCTCGCCGGCCACGGTGCGCACCTGCGCCGCGCCGCTGCCGCTGGTGGTCTGGCCGGCCGGGTGCAGGAACAGCGGCGTGATGGCCTCGTGGTTCATCACCAGCAGGCCGCGGTCGGCGGCCGTGGGGTTCCACGCGCCGCCGGCCAGGCCGAAGAAGGTCATGCCGTCGTGGTGGTCGCCGGCGCGGCGGTCATAGGTGGCGGGGTCGTCGCTGCCGTCGTTGGCGTAGGCCGGCACGCCGGCGGCGATGGGGTCGCCCAGGCGGTACAGCACGGTGGCGGTGTAGCCGGCGGGCACGCTCACCACGTCGGCCAGGCTCTTGGCGACGGGGTTGAACTTCAGCTCCAGCGGGGCCGCCGGTGCCGGGGCGGGGGCCGGCGAAGGTGCGGGCGCCGGCGCGGGGCTGGGGGCCGGCGCGGGCAGGATCGGGAAGCCACCGCCACCGCCGCCTCCGCCGCAGGCGGCCAACAGCGCGCTGCCGCCGCCGGCCAGGCCGAAGCCCAGCATGCGGCGCCGGCTCAGGCGCGCGGCGATCAGGTCGGCCAGCGGCGGGCTGGCGGGGTTGTCGGTGGGGTTGTGGCCGATGTCATCGGGGTCGATGGCGGGGGTGCCGAGGCTTCGTGGGGCCGTCATGGTTTTTGCCTTCCGTCAGGGCTGGTCAGAACAGCCCGGGACGGTAGGCAGCCCGCATGACACGGGCACGAAACACGAATGTCAGTTGCGTGACACCGCGGTGCCCGACGGGTCCAGCCCGCGCGGCCACAGCGCCCACAGCCGCAGCGGCTGCTTCATGCGCGCGGCGAAGCGGCCCGCCTCGGCGCCGGTGCCGGCGAAGAAGTCGGCCCGCACCGCGCCGACGATGGCACTGCCGGTGTCCTGCGCGACCACCAGGCGCTGCAGCTGCGCGGTGGGCCCGGCCGACCACAGCCACAGCGGCGTGCCATAGGGGATGGCGTCGCGGTCCACCGCCACCGAGCGGCCGGCCGTCAGCGGCACGCCCTGGGCGCCGCGCGGGCCGAAGGCGGCGTCCACCTCGCCCAGCGGCTCCTCGCGGAAGAAGGTGTAGCGCGGGTTGCTCCACAGCATCTGCGGCACGCGCTGCGGGTTCTGGACGGCCCAGGCCTTCACGTCCTCGGGCCAGCGGCCGATGGGCGAGACGCCCTGCCCCGCCAGCCACGCCTGCACGCTGCGATAGGGCTGCTCGTTGGTGCCGGCGAAGGCCAGCCGCACGATGCGCTGGCGGCCGTCGGGCTCGGTGATGCGCAGGCGCCCCGAACCCTGGATGTGCAGCATCAGCGCGTCGACCGGGTCGGCCAGCCAGGCGATCTCGCGCCCGCGCAGGGCGGCCTGGGCCTGCGGGTCGGTGTCGATCTGCTGGCGCGTGTACCAGGCGCGGCCGCGCCCGGCGCCCGGCGGCAGGCCGTACAGGGGCACGGCGTGCGTCGCGCTCGGCTGGCGCGTGGCGTCGAAGACGGGCTCGTAGTAGCTGGTGAGCAGGCCTTCGCTCTGCCCGCCCGGCGCCTCGACACGATAGGGCTGCAGCCGCTCCATGAGGAAGGCGCGCTGCTCCTCGGGGCTGGCGATGGCCAGCCGGCGCACCTCGCCGCACAGCGGCGCGAAGGCGGCGTTGGGCCGCTGGCAGTTGGCCAGCAACGCGACCCAGCCCTCGCTGGTGGTGTCCTCGTGGAAGCCGGGCAGCTCGGCCCAGGCCACCGGCACCCAGCGCGTCTTCGGATGGGTCAGCGGGCCGGTGAGCGGCGGCAGCGGGGCGGGGGCGGTGTCGATGGGACGCGGCTCGGGCACACGCGGCGGCTTCGAGGGCCCCAGGGCGCAGCCGGCCAGCATTGCTACGATCGCCAGCGCCGGCGCCAGGCGCGCCGCAAATGCAGATCTCATGCTCCTGATTTTGCTCGAAGCCCTCGCGGCCCTGGCCGTGCTCGTCCTCATCGTCTGGTGGACCATGTTCCACGGCCGCCGGCGCGGCGAACTGCCGGGGCGCGAGGACGACGAGACGCCGCGCTGAACGCCTGCCCGCCGCGCCTGTCGGACGGCGGCGCGTGCCCGCGTGAGGCAGCGGCGCAAGGACGCCCGGCGGGCCGCCGCGCGGCGCACCCTGTGCTACGGTGATTTACGTCACGTTCGGTCCGGAACTCACAGTTCGATACCACCGCCGCCACATGCCGGCGCGAATGCGGGCCGACACTGCGCCTCCTGTCGCCGCTGCGTCCACCGCGCCGGCGGCATCCATCCCGCAAGCAAAGGAGCACACCACCATGCATCACAAGATCGTTCTGAGCACTGCCGCCCTCGCCGTCGCGCTGACCGGCTGCGCGGGCATGTCCGACACGCAGCGCAACGTGGGCGTCGGCGCCGGCGCCGGCGCGCTGGGCGGGGCCGCCATCGGCGCGGCCGCCGGCAACAGCCGCACGGCCGCGGCCGGCGCGGCCATCGGCGCCGGCGTGGGCGCGCTGGGCGGCTACCTGTGGT
>NZ_JBIQNC010000155.1:0-11955 GCF_044462705.1 Xenophilus sp. | reverse complement strand
GACCTTGATGTCCTTGTCCACCACCCGCTTGACGGGCACCAGTACTTTCATGGCTTGACTCCTAGGAAATGAAATCGGAAATCAGTGAGGCGGGGCGCTCGGAGCCCGCAGGGTCCGGGGCATTCTAGGGTTCGGGGTCTTCCGCGATCCCCATGCGCCGCATGGACGGGATGCGCAAAAAAGAACGATCGTGCTTTTTCGATTATAGGCGAGCCTCGTCCACCGTCCCGGAAAGCCGACCGTCCGGCATGGACTCGATGCGCACCACGCGCTGCGGATACGGGATGTCGATGCGCGCAGCGCGCAGGCCTTCCAGGAGGGCGATGTTGATGGCCGAGCGCAGGTTGTCCCTGCCCTTCTCCGGGTCGCGCACCCAGAAGTGCAGCGTGAACTCCAGCCCGTCGGCCACGAAGCCGGTGAGGTAGGCCACCGGCGCCGGGTCGGCCAGCACCCGCGGCTGCGCCCGCGCCGCGCCGGTGAGGATGGCCTGCACCTGCGCCACGTCGCTGCCGACGCCCACCACGATGCTGGTCGTGATGTTGAACTTCTGGTCGGCCAGCGAGAGGTTCTCCACCCGGCCGGTGATGATCGACTCGTTGGGCACGATCGCCTCGCGCCCGTTGCCGGCGCGGATGAGCGTGTAGCGCGTCTTGATGTCGGTGATGCGGCCCTCGAAGGTGTCGACCTTGACGTTGTCGCCGATGCGGATGGAGCGCTCCAGCAGGATGACGAAGCCGCTCACGTAGTTGGCCGCCAGCTTCTGCAGGCCGAAGCCCAGCCCCACGCCGAGCGCGCCGCCCAGCACCGACAGCGCCGTGAGGTCCACCCCCACCGCCGACAGCGCGAACAGCAGGCCGATCAGCAGCAGGAAGGCGCGCACCGCGTTGGAGGCGACCTTGCGCATCGACAGGTCGGCCACCGCCTCGCGCAGGACGCGCTTCTCGATGGTGGCGGCGATCCACAGCGCGATGGTCAGCACCACGGCCGCCGAGAGCGTGCCCTCGAAGATCGTGCGCACGCTCACGCTCGTCTTGCCGAAGCCCAGGGTGATCTCGTCCAGTTCGGCCAGCACCGGCGGCAGCAGCCCGACGATCCACAGCACCGCGGCGATCCACGCCAGCCAGGAGACGGTGCGCTCGATCAGCCGCGCCAGGGTGGAAGCCGGGAACACCGCATGCAGCACCCGCGCGAAGAGGCGGATGACCGCCAGCGCCAGGAACACCGAGACGCCCACGCGCAGCACCAGCACCGGATGGCCCAGGCCTGCCAGCCCGCGGCGCGACAGGTCGGCCAGCAGCAGGGCCAGCAGCGGGAACAGCAGCCCGTCGATGGTGCGCACGCCGAACCACACCGAGTCCCTGGGCTGATCGCGCCCGAACCAGCGGGCCACGGCCCAGGCCAGCGCCACGGCGGCCAGCACCAGCGCCACTTCCAGCGACAGGCTGCGCGCGTCGGCGCGCGACAGCCGTTCGACGAAACCGTTCCAGTCGGTCATGCGCGCGGGCAGCGGGCGGCGTCAGAGATCGGCCAGCACGCGCACGTGGGTCTCCACGCTGCGCGCCAGGGCGTCGAGGTGGTAGCCGCCCTCCAGCAGCGACACGATCCGCCCCTTGGCATGGCGCCTGGCCACGTCGCGGATGCGCTCGGTGATCCAGGCATAGTCGTTCTCGTTCAGGCCCAGCTGGCCCAGCTCGTCCTCGCGGTGCGCGTCGAAGCCGGCGCTGACGAAGATCATCTGCGGCCGGAAGGACTCCAGCCGCGGCAGGCAGACCATGTCGAACACCTCGCGCACGTCCATGCCCTTGGTGTAGGCCGGCACCGGCACGTTGGCCATGTTCTCGGCCGGGTGCTCGGTGCCGCTGAAGGGATAGAAGGGGTGCTGGAAGATGCCGGTCATCAGCACGCGCGGATCGCCGGAGAGGATGTCCTCGGTGCCGTTGCCGTGGTGCACGTCGAAGTCCACGACGGCCACGCGCGAGAAGCCGTGCTCGTCCAGCGCATGCCGCGCCGCGATGGCGACGTTGTTGAGGAAGCAGAAGCCCATGGCCTGCTCGCGGCAGGCATGGTGGCCGGGCGGGCGCACGGCGCAGAAGGCGTTGGCCAGTTCGCCCCGCGCCACCGCGTCGGTGGCGGCGATGGCGGCGCCGGCCGCCCGGCGCGCTGCCAGCAGCGTGCCGCGGTTCAGCGCCGTGTCGGGATCGACCTGGGCGTGCTCGGGGCCGCCCACGCCTTCGTCGGCCACCAGGCGCTGGTGCAGGGCCTCGAGATGTTCCAGGTGGGCGGCCGAATGCGCCCGCGTGATCTGCGCCAGCGTGGCCAGCGGCATGTCGTCGCGGCGGTCCAGCGCATCGGCCACGCCGGTGACGAGCAGGCGGTCCTCGATGGCGTCCAGCCGCTGCGGGCATTCGGGGTGGCCCCGGCCCATCTCGTGCTTCCAGAAGTCGCGATGGATGTAGTAGCCGGTGGATGCCATGTCTCGGGGCTCGTGCGCGTGATCGCTATACCTCACACGGCACGGGGCGATGGCCGTGGGGTATCGTCTGCAGCATATGGATACAAAGATGGACGTGGCGACCAAGCTCGCCAGCCTGCTGGGTCAGCTTAACACGGTGATCGTGGGCAAGGAGGCGCAGGTGCGCGACTGCGTGGCCTGCCTGCTGGCCGGCGGCCACCTGCTGATCGAGGACGTGCCGGGGGTGGGCAAGACGACGCTGGCGCACGCGCTGGCCCACACCTTCGGGCTGCAGTTCTCGCGCGTGCAGTTCACGGCCGACCTGATGCCCGGCGACCTCTCGGGCGTGGCGATCTACGACCGCGGGCAGCAGGGCTTCGTCTTCCACGCCGGGCCGCTGTTCACGCAGGTGCTGCTGGCCGACGAGATCAACCGCGCCAGCCCGAAGACGCAGAGCGCGCTGCTGGAGGCGATGGAGGAGAAGCAGGTCACGGTGGAAGGCGAGACGCGCCCCCTGCCCTCGCCCTTCTTCGTCATCGCCACGCAGAACCCGCAGGACCAGCTGGGCACCTTCGCGCTGCCCGAGTCGCAGCTGGACCGCTTCCTGATGCGCATCTCGCTCGGCTACCCCGACCGCGCGGCCGAGCGCGAACTGCTCGCCGGCGCCGACCGGCGCGAGCTGCTGGCCGGGCTGCCGGCGCTGCTCACCGCCGCCGAGCTGGGCGCGCTGCAGCAGCGCGTGCTGCAGGTGCATGCGGCCGACCCGCTGCTGGGCTACCTGCAGGACCTGGTGGCGGCCACGCGCTCGGGCCACTGGTTCCTGCAGGGCCTGTCGCCGCGCGCCGCCATCGCCGTGCTGCGCGCGGCCAAAGCGCAGGCGCTGCTGGCCGGGCGCGACTACGTGGCGCCCGACGACGTGCAGGCCGTGCTGCCGCAGACCATCGCGCACCGCCTCACACCGGTCGGCGACGCCGGCCGCGGCGCGGTCGAGCAGGTGCGCGCCATGATGGCGGCGGTGCCCTTGCCGTGAACCCGGCCGCCGCGCTGCGCCGCCGGCTCGACGGCTGGTTCCTCTCCCGGCGCCCGCCGTCGGACCGCCTCCGGCTGACCCAGCGCAACGTCTACATCGTGCCCAGCCGCGCCGGCTGGATGCTGGGCGCGACGCTGGGAGTGCTGCTGCTGGCCTCCATCAACTACCAGCTCAACCTGGGCTACCTAATGACCTTCCTGCTGGCCGGCTGCGCGGCGGTGGGCATGCACGTGTGCCACGCCACCCTGCGCGGCCTGGGCCTGCACCTGGCGCCGCCGGAGCCACAGTTCGCCGGTGACAGCGCCACGCTGCGCGTCACGCTGCACAACGAGCGGCGCGGCACGCGCCACGGCATCGGGCTGGCGGTGCGCGGCAGCGGCCAGTGGTCGTGGACCGACGTGCCGGCCCAGGGCACGGCGACGGTGGACGTGGCCTTCCGCGCGCCGCGGCGCGGGCGGCACCCGGTGCCGGTGCTCACCGCCGAGACGCGCTTCCCGCTGGGCACCTTCCGCGTCTGGACGGTCTGGCGGCCGGCGGCGCAACTGCTGGTCTACCCGAAGCCCGAAGCCCATCCGCCGCCCCTGCCGGCGCCCGAGCCGCGGCCCGGCGAGGCGCCCGCCAGCCTGCGCGCACGCGCCGGCGGCGACTTCGACGGCGTGCGTGCCTACCGCCGTGGCGACCCGCTCAAGCTGGTGGTGTGGAAGCGCGTCGCGCGCGCCCAGACGGCCGGGTCGGATGAACTCGTCAGCCGCGACGCCGACGAGGCCCGCCGGCACGAACTCTGGCTGGATGCGCAGGCCGCCGGCCTGGCCGACCCCGAGGCACGCCTGGCCCGCCTCGCGGCCTGGGTGCTGCAGGCCGAGCGCCTGGGGCTGGACTACGGCCTGCGCGCCGGCGGCCGCACGATCGCGCCGGCGCAGGGCGAGGCCCAAAAACGCGCTTGTCTCGAATGGCTCGCAACATGCTGAAGCTGCCGCGCCAGATGCCGCGCGACACGCGCGACACGCTGTTCCTGCTCGGCGTGATCGCGCTGATCGTGCTGCCGCAGTTGCCCAACCTGCCGCTGTGGTGCATCGCGCTGGCGCTGGTCGTGCTGCTGTGGCGCGGCGCGCTGGCCTGGCAGGCGGCGCCGCTGCCCGGGCGCTGGTGGCGCATCGGCCTGCTCGCGCTGGCGCTGGGCGCCACCTTCGCTACCCACCGCACGCTGCTGGGCAAGGACGCGGGCGTGACGCTGGTCGTCGTGCTGCTGGCCCTGAAGACGCTGGAGCTGCGCGCGCGGCGCGACGCCTTCGTGATCTTCTTCCTGGGCTTCTTCGCGATGCTCACGAACTTCTTCTACTCGCAGTCGCTGCTCACCGCGGCGGCGATGCTGGTCGCCCTGCTGGGCCTGCTGACGGCGCTGGTCAACGCCCACATGCCGGCCGGCCGGCCGCCGCTGATGCAGGCGGCGCGCACGGCGGGCTGGATGGCGCTGGCGGGCGCGCCGGTCATGCTGGCCCTGTTCATGTTCTTCCCGCGCCTGGCGCCGCTGTGGGGCACGCCCAACGACAACATGACGGGGCGCACCGGCCTGTCGAACACCATGCAGGTGGGCACCATCGCCGAGCTGGCGCTGGACGACGGCATCGCGGCGCGCGTGCGCTTCGACGACGGGCGCATGCCGCCGCGCGACCGGCTGTACTTCCGCGGACCGGTGCTCTCCAGGTTCGACGGCCGCGAATGGACGGCGCTGCCGCCGTGGGAGCGCGGCTTCCTGCCGGCCAACCTGCGCGTGCGCGGCGAGCCGGTGCGCTACGAGCTGACGCTCGAACCCAGCAACCGCCCCTGGCTGCTGACACTGGACGCCACGCCCCAGGCGCCGGCCGTGGAGGAACTGCGCATCTTCCAGACGCCCGACCTGCAGTGGATGAGCAGCCGCCCCATCGGCGACCTGCTGCGCTACCGGGCCGAGAGCTGGACCGACTTCGACAGCGGCCCGCAGCGCCGCCTGCCGGGCCTGCAGGTCTACACCGCGCTGCCGCCAGGTCGCAACCCGCGCACCGCTGAGCTCGCAACACAGATGCTGGCGCAGTCGCGCGCCCAGGCCGGCGGCGGCGACGCCACCGCGGCGCTGGTCGGCCTGGCCCTGCAGCGCCTGCGCACCGGCGGCTACAGCTACACGCTGGAGCCCGGCGTCTACGGCGACGAGACTGCCGACGAGTTCTGGTTCGACCACAAGGCCGGCTTCTGCGAGCACATCGCCTCGGCCTTCGTCGTGCTGATGCGCGCCGCCGGCGTGCCCGCGCGCATCGTCACCGGCTTCCAGGGCGGCGAGATCAACGCGGTGGACCGCTACTGGACCGTGCGCAACAGCGACGCCCATGCCTGGGCCGAAGTGTGGGAGGAAGGCCGCGGCTGGGTGCGGGTGGACCCCACCGGCGCCATCTCGCCCGACCGCATCGGCCAGTTCCGCCGGCTGTCGCCGCAGCCGGGCCTGCTGGCCGGTGCCATCGGCGCCGTGAGCCCCACGCTGGCGCAGAACGTCCGCGCCGTCTGGGAGGCGATCAACAACGGCTGGAACCAGTGGGTGCTCAACTACACGAAGAGCCGCCAACTCGACCTGCTGAAGAAGCTCGGCTTCGACAGCCCCAGCCTGGCCGACCTGGCCTGGGTGCTGCTGTGGCTGCTGGTCGGCGCCAGCCTGGCCGGCGGCGCTTGGACGCTGTGGGAGCGCAGCCGCATCGACCCTTGGCTGCGCCTGCTCGGCCGGGCGCGCGCCCGGCTGGCGCGCGCCGGCGTCGAACTGCCGCCCCAGGCCGCGCCGCGCCTGATGGGCGAGCGCCTGGCCGAGCGCTTCGGCGCCGAGGCCAGCGCGCCGGTGCGCGCATGGCTGCTGCGGCTGGAGGCGCAGCGCTACGGCCGTGCGCCCACCGAATCGCTGCGTGCGCTGCGCGCGCAGTTCCGGCGGCTGCGCTGGCCCGCGGCAGGCGGCTGAGCCCCGTGCACAATCGGCGCATGCGCCTCCCGCCCTTCCGACGACTGCGCCCGCTGGCGCTCGTGCTGATCGCCGCCGCCACGGCTCACCTCGCAGCCGCCGCCCCGAAGGGCGCTCCCGCCAAGAAGCGGCCTGCCGCGGCCGCGCCGGCCGCCCTCTTCTACGCCCAGCGCGGCGACGCGATGCAGTTCGCCGACGAGGTGGCCCGCCGCCACGGGCTGGACGCCGCCTGGGTGCGCGACACCATCGGCCAGGCGCGCTTCCTTGCCAACGTGCCGCGCCTGATGCTGCCGCCGCCGCGTGGCACCGCCAAGAACTGGGAGCGCTACCGCAGCCGCTTCGTGGAGCCGGTGCGCATCGCCGCCGGCGTGCGCTTCTGGCGCGACAACGAGGCCACGCTGGCGCGCGCCGAGCGCGAGTTCGGCGTGCCGCCGGAGATCGTCGTCGGCATCATCGGCGTCGAGACCATCTACGGCCGGAACATGGGCAGCTTCCGCGTGCTGGACGCGCTGGCCACGCTGGCCTTCGACTTCCCCGACGTGCATCCGCGCGCGGACCAGCGGCGCAGCTTCTTCCGCGAGGAGCTGGAGAGCTTCCTCTCGACCGAAAGCCGCACGCACGACGACCCCACGCGCCCGCTGGGCAGCTACGCCGGCGCCATGGGCATGCCCCAGTTCATGCCCAGCAGCATCGCCAGGTACGCCGTGGACTACGACGGCGACGGCCGCATCGACCTGGTGAACAACCCGCAGGACGTGATCGGCTCGGTGGCCAGCTACTTCAAGGCCTTCGGCTGGCAGCGCGGCGTGCCCGCCACCTATCCGGTGCAGCTGGGCGCGCAGGCCAACCTGCCCGTGCTGCTGGAGAAGGACATCCTGCCCAGCCTGAGCGCCGACGCCTTCGTCGCCGCCGGCGCGCAGCTCGACCGCGAGGGCCAGCGCCACCCCGGCCTGCTGGCATTGGTCGAGCTGCAGAACGGCCCCGACGCGCCACCCACCTACGTGGCCGGCACGCAGAACTTCTACGTCATCACCCGCTACAACTGGAGCAGCTACTACGCGATGTCGGTGCTGGACCTGGGGCAGGAGGTGAAGGCGGCGATGGCGCAATGAGCCTCGCCGGGCCGAAGGTATTCCGGTGACCGATCCGCTGCGGACGCACTGGACCGGGGCGTGGCGCGCGCTGGGCACCGAGCCGCCTGCCGGGCTGCTCGAGCGGCTGCTGGCCGCCTACGCCGAGCCGCAGCGCCACTACCACGGCCTGCAGCACCTGGCCGAGTGCATGGCGCACTTCGGCCGCGAGCGCGCCGCCGCCGCGCATCCGGCCGAGGTGGCGCTGGCCCTGTTCTTCCACGACGCCGTCTACGACGTCCACGCGCACGACAACGAGGCGCGCAGCGCCGACTGGGCGCACGAGGCGCTGCGGCAGGCCGGCGCCGGCGACGAGGCCGCGCAGCGCGTGCATGCCCTGGTGATGGCCACCTGCCACGACGCGCAGCCCGAAGGCGCCGACGCGCAACTGCTGGTCGACATCGACCTCGCCATCCTCGGCGCGCCGCCGCCGCGCTTCGCCGAATACGAGCAGCAGATCCGACGCGAGTACGCCCACGTGCCGCCCGAGGTGTTCGAGCCGCGCCGGCGCGCCATCCTGGGCCGCTTCCTGGCGCGCGATCCGCTGTACCTCACGCCCGGCCTGCGTGCGCGCTGCGAGGCGCAGGCGCGAAGCAACCTGCGCGGCGCCCTCGGGCCAGGGACGCCTACAGCAGGAACGGAATGAAGCGCCGCGTGCGCGCCATGTAGTCGCGGTAGGCCTTGCCGAAGTGCGCCAGGCACTCCTGCTCGTCGCGCAGCGCGGTGAGCACCAGCAGCAGCGTGGCGGCCAGCACCAGCGCCGTGCCGGCCCACGATGGCTGCTTGAGGAAGGCGGCCCACGCCAGCGCGATCAGCGCGGCGTACATCGGGTGCCGGATATAGCGGAAGGCGCCGGAGGTCACCAGCGCGCTGGTGCGCTCGAAACCGTAGAGCGCCGGATCGTCGTCGCGCTGCGCGCCGGGGCGGCCCTCACGCCGCAGCCGCCGCACGGCATGCAGCGGCAGCCAGGCCGACAGCACCAGCAGCGGCCATGACAGCAGTTGGCGCGGCGCCAGCGGGTCGTCGTGCCACACGGGCAGGTTCAGCACCACCAGGCCGAGGATGCATTCCCAGGCGAAGAAACGATAGAAGCCGTGCGAGCCGGGCCGGCGCAGCGGCCGGCGCGAGGCGTACGCGAGGGCGGCGGTGCCGGCGATGAACAGCAGGACCTGGAATTGGAGCATCGGGCGACTCTACTCCGGCACCCAGCGCTGCCATGCCGTGCGCAGCCGGCCGCCGTCTTCCTCGACGCGGCCGAACAACAGGCCCTCGGGCGCCGCGCCGGCGAGCGCCAGCCGCAGCAGCGCCTGCGCGTCGCGGCCGGTCACGAAGGCCGCGTCGCCGCGCCAGTCCAGCGCCTGCCCCAGTGCCGCCAGCATCATCGCCGGCTGGCTCTGCATGAAGTGGAAGGGCATGGGCAGCAGGCCGGCGCGCACCTGGCCGATGCCGGTGCGCATGGCGCCTTGCGCGCCGCTCAGGCTCCACACCCGCACGCGGGCCGCGGGCGGCAGCGCCGCCTCGCCCGCCTTGTCCAGGCAGCGGCAGGCGCCGTACAGCGCCAGCTCGGCCCACACGCCGATGCGGCGCGGGCGCTGGCCGAGGCGCCGGGCCAGGGCGTCGCGCCAGTCGGCGGGGAGCGCGGACAGGTCCACCTGCGCCGCCAGGCGCCAGCCGGGCATCGGGGCGTTCATGCCTCGCCGTCCTCCAGCACCAGCGCGGCGTGGCCGCCGCCGAAACCGATGGACAGGGCCAGGATGTGGCGCGGCTGTAGGGGCCCGTCGCCCGCGAACGCCACGCCCAGGGCGGGTTCGGGGGCTTGCTGCATCGCCGGCCAGGCCTGCGCTTCGGCACACCCCATCAGCAGCGCCAGCTCGGCCGCGCCGGAGGCCCCCAGCGCATGCCCGATGGCGCCCTTGAAGCTCGCCATCGGCGGCGGCGCGCCGAACAGCGCGCGCAGCGCGCCGGCCTCGATCGCGTCGTTGGCCGGGCTGCCGGCCGCCTGCGGCTTGACCAGGCCGATGTCGGCCGGCTGCAGGCCGCTGCGTACCAGCGCCTGCCAGCACACGGCGAGGATCGTGTCGTGCTGCGCGCCCGTCGGGTTGCGGCCGTCGGCGATGTTGGCGCCGCCGCGCAGCCGCCAGCGCGCCGGCGCCGCCGTCAGGTGCAGGGCGGCCACGGCCTCGCCGAGCACCAGCCCGTCGCGCCCCGCGCCGAAGGGCCGGGCGTGCTGCGGCGAGAGCAGCTGCATCGCGCCGAAGCCGGCCACGGAGAAGCGGTTGCGCAGTTCCACGCCCAGCACCAGCGCCTGCGTCGCCTCGCCGGCCTGGAGCAGGTCCATCGCCGCCAGCACGGCGTTGAGCGACGAGGTGCAGGCGGTCGAGACGGTGAAGACCGGCCCGCGCCACGCCAGCGCCTGCGCCACGGCATCGCCGAAGGTCTGCAGGTCGCCGGCGAAGGGGCCGGCCGGCGCGCCGCCCTCCTCCTCGAAGCCAGCGTCGAGCGAGGAGGAGCCGATCAGGAGCGGCACGTCCGCGCGCGGATCCACACCGCCACACTGCGCCGCCACCTCGCGCACGTGGGCGGCCAGCCGGTCCAGCCACGCGCCGCCCGCATCGGGCAGGCGGTGGACGGGCCACGCGAAGCCTTCCGCCACATCCACATGCTCCGGCGCACCCTCACCAAGACGCAGCGCCTCAACCACGCCCGGTACGCCCTCGCCCAGTGGGCAAACGAGGCCCATGCCCGCAACGTAGACGCCGTGGCTCACACGCGCCGCTCGATCAGGTGCTGCGCCAGGCTGGCGATGGAGGCGAGCGCCCGGCGCGTCTCCTTGCTGTCGGGCATGCGCACGCCGTAGCGCTGCTGGATCGCCATGGAGATCTGCAGGGCGTCGAGCGAATCGAGGTCCAGCCGCGCGTCGGGGCCGAACAGCGGCTCGTCGTCGCGCAGGCCGCCCTCGGGCGGCTCCTTCTCGACGGCCTCCAGCAGCACCTGCCGGAGTTCGTCCGCCAGCGCGGCGGCATCGGGGGAAAGGGCTTCGTTCATAGACCTCGGATCAGTTCTGGGCTGCCGCGCATGCCGCCGGCAACGCACGAACAGCGGGGGACTTGAGGCCGCGGAGCAGGCCATGCGGGAACATCCGCGGAACTGGCTCTGCCAGGCCGCAGGATGTGCCCCCTTGAAGGGGGTGGGCGGAGCGGAACGAAGTCCGCGAAGACTGGGGGTGGTCCATTTCAAAATCCGCGGCGGCGGAACAGCCAGGCCGCCAGCGCCAGCATGGCCAGGCCGAACACCACCAGCCGCAGCACGTGGGGCGCCGCCTCGGCTAGGCCGCCGCCGCGCAGCAGCACGACCAGCAGCCCTTCCAGGCCCCAGTTCATCGGCGACCACTCGGCCACGCGCTGCATCAGCGGCGGCATCACGAAGCGCGGCACCATGATGCCGCCCACCGCGCCCATCAGCACGTTGAGGATCGGCCCCACCGTGGCCGCCTGCGCATGGGTGCGCACGGCGCAGGCCAGTGCCAGCGACAGGCCCACCGCGGCCACGCCGGTCGCCAGCAGCACCACGGCGAGCGCGGCGCCGTCGACGCCCGCCAGCGACAGCGCCTCGCCGCCCAGCAGCGGCATCACCCACACGCCCACGGCCAGCATCAGCAGCGCCTGCAGCGCGTTCACGCCCAGGTAGGGGATGGCCTTGGAGGCGAGCATCAGCGCCGGCGGCACGCCCAGGCTGCGCAGCCGCGCCAGCGTGCCGCTGCTGCGCTCCTGGATGAACAGGCTGGACATCGAGGCGACGACGAAGAACATGCCGAACACCAGCCAGGCCGGCACGTTCTGCTGCACGGCCGTGGGCCGCACGGCGCCGCCGGCGAAGCGCTCGGCCTGCACCAGCGCGGCCATCGACGCGCCGGGCGAGGCGCCGGCGCTCATGTATTCGAGGCGCGCCTTGGCGTCGCCGGCGGTGCCGACCAGCTCGGCGCGCAGGGCGTTGAAGAGATGGCCGTCGATGCCCGGCTCGGTCAGCAGCCGCAGGTGCGCGGCGGTCGGCAGCGCCGGCGCATCCAGCGCGGCGGACAGGCCCGGCTCCAGCACGACGAGGTACTTGAGTTCGCCGCTGCGCAGCGCCTCGCGCCAGTCGGCGGGCAGCGGCCGCGGCTCGCCGTGCGCGCGCACCCACAGGCCCTGCACCAGCCGCGCCGCGTCGCCGGCGTCGCGCACGTCCAGTGCGTACGGCAGCGACGCGGCCGGCGGGTTGTAGTAGTGCTGCAGCGCCAGCGACATCAGCACGATGAAGATCATCGGCATGACGAACAGCGCGCCCAGGCCGTGCAGGTCGCGGCGCAGGGCCAGCAGCTCCTTGCGGATCA
>NZ_JBIQNC010000154.1:0-12244 GCF_044462705.1 Xenophilus sp. | reverse complement strand
GCGCCCCGCAGCCACGTGGCCGCCTCGGCGCTGCCTTCACGAAAGATCCGGGCTAGGAGTGGACATGGAGAGATAGCAAGGGAAAGAACGAGTGCTATTGTCGGCGTGCAGTCTGATCAACATGGCGCTGGCTTCGCGGCCACGCCTTTGTCCTGAACGTTATGGACCAGCGCGGCTCCAAGGTCGGATCCACGCTGTGCTGCCATGCCCAACGTGCCTCGTCCTCCATGCGGTAGATCGACCGGGGCGCAACGGCGAGCCGCACGATCTTGCGTTGCAGCGCGGGCTCGTAGGGATAGGGCCTGAAGCGCAGTGTGGCGCTGCCGCCGAGCGACACACCCACAATGCGCTCGAAATCCGGCACGTCGCGGTGCCAGCCCAGCGGCGTGCCGGGCGCGTACTCGGCCACCAGCGCATGCACCAGGGCTTGCGGCTGGATGCCGAGCCAGGCGGCAACACGAGAGCGCAAGGGCTCCAGCCGCGCATCGAGTGGCGCCGCCGGCAGCAGCCGGTTGGCGTCGTAGTCGAAGGAACCGCCGAAGCTCACCCCCCGCCGGCGTGCGAGGTAGTCCTTGTAGCGCGCGGCCTGCAGCGGCAACGTGGCAACGATGTCCAGCACTGCCTTCTCTTCGTCGGCCGACAGGAACTCGGGCTGGTACACCAGGCCGGGAATGGAAGCCTCCACCGGCCCCGCGTCGAACAGGCTGCACTGCATCGCGTTCATCGGAAGTCCCGGCTTTCGGTGGCGAGGCGCCCCAGCCACGGCGTGAGGTCCACCAGCTTGGTGGCGATGAGGTTGCACACGCGGCCCTCGCGCTGCCAGCGGCCCTTGACCGCCAGCAGGCGCGCGTTCAGCAGGACCGCGCGCTGCGCCTCGCGCACGTGCCGCCAGACGATGACCTGCACGGCGCCGTGCTCGTCTTCAAGGCTGACAAAGATGGTGCCGTTGGCGGTGTCCGGCTGTTGGCGCAGGGTGACGATGCCGCAGGCTCGCACCTCGCGGCCATCCGGCACGCGCTGCAAGTCCTTCGAGGAGAGCAGTCTCTTGGCCTGCAGGCGCGGACGCAGCAGGGCCAGCGGATGCCGGCGCAGCGTCAGACCGGTGGCAGCGTAGTCCCAGACGATCTCCTCGCCCTCCGGCGCCTCGGGCAGCTCCAGCGTGTCCTCGTCCACGGGCGCCTCGCGCAGCAGGCGCGGCGGCGCGTGCAACGCGGCTGCATCCCAGACTTGTTGGCGGCGATGGCCCGACAGGCTGGCCAGCGCATCGGCGGCGGCCAGCAGCTTCATCTCGTGCTGCTCCAGGCCGGCGCGCCGCGCGAGTTCCTCGACGCTGTCGAACGGCGCGGTTTCGCGCTCGGCGGCGATGCGCTCGGCGCTGGCCGCCTTCAGCCCCGCGATCATGCGCAGGCCGAGGCGGACCGCCGGCCTGTCCGGCAGATCCTCCAGCGTGCAGTCCACCGCGCTGTGCATCACGTCCACCGGCCGCACCTCGACGCCGTGGCGCTTTGCGTCCTGCACAAGCTGGCTCGGGCTGTAGAAGCCCATCGGCTGTGAGTTCAACAGCGCCGCCAGGAAGGCGGCCGGCTCGTTGCACTTGATCCAGGAAGAGGCATAGACCAGCAGCGCGAAGGAGGCGGCGTGGCTTTCCGGAAACCCGTACTCGCTGAACCCCTTGATCTGCTCGAAGATGGATTCCGCGAAGGCCTTGTCGTAGCCGCGCTGCGTCATGCCATCGACGATGCGCGCGTAGTAGCGCTCGATGCCGCCCTTGCGGCGCCAGGCCGCCATCGCGCGGCGCAGGCCGTCGGCCTCGCCCGGCGTGAAGCCGGCGGCCAAGATGCTGATCTGCATCACCTGTTCTTGAAACACCGGCACGCCTAGGGTGCGCCCCAGAGCCTCCTTGAGGGCTTCGCTGGGATAGGTCACCGGCTCCTTGCCCTGCCTGCGGTTGAGGAACGGGTGCACCATGCCGCCCTGGATCGGGCCGGGTCGCACGATCGCCACCTCGATGACCAGGTCATAGAAGCACCGGGGCTTGAGCCGGGGCAGCATCGACATCTGGGCTCGGCTCTCGATCTGGAAGACGCCCACCGTATCTGCCTTGCAGATCATGTCGTAGGTCCTGGGGTCTTCCGCAGGAATGTCCTGCATCTCGAAGGTGTGCCCGCGGCGCAGGCTGATGCCCTCGAGCGCCTTGCGGATGGCCGTCAGCATGCCCAGGGCAAGCACATCGACCTTGAGCAAGCCCACCGCATCGAGATCATCCTTGTCCCACTCGATCACGGTGCGGTCCTGCATCGAAGCGTTCTCCACCGGCACCATGCGCGAGAGCAGGCCGCGCGTGAGGACGAAGCCGCCGGTGTGCTGGGACAGATGCCGGGGGAAGCCGATCAACTGCCCTGTGATCTGCAGCAGATGGCGCACGGCCAGGTCGTCCGGCGTCAGGCCCAGCTCGGCGAGCCGTTCGGGCGACACCTCGCGCCCATCCCACCACTGATGGTTGGAGGCGATCGCATCGACCGTCTCGGGCGCGAAGCCCAGGGCCTTGCCCACGTCGCGAATCGCCGAGCGCGGCCGATACGTCACCACGGTGGCGGCCAACGCTGCCCGGTCGCGGCCATACTTCTGATACAGGTACTGGATCACCTCTTCGCGCCGCTCGTGCTCGAAGTCGATGTCGATGTCCGGCGGTTCGTTGCGCTCCTTGCTGATGAATCGCTCGAAAAGGACGCTCATCCGCACTGGATCGACCTCGGTGACGCCCAGGCAGTAGCAGACCACGCTGTTGGCCGCCGAGCCGCGTCCCTGGCACAGGATCCCTTTTGAGCGCGCGAAGGCCACGATGTCGTAGACCGTGAGGAAGTAGTGCTCGTAGCGCAACTCGCAGATCAGGTCCAGCTCGTATTCGATCTGCTGCTGCACCTTCGCGGAGATGCCCTGCGGCCAGCGCCGGCCTGCGCCCTCGTAGGTCGCGCGGCGCAGGTACGACGCCGGCGTTTCGCCCTCGGGCACCACTTCGTCGGGGTACTGGTAGCGCAGTTCGTCCAGGCTGAAGGTGCAGCGCGCCGCGACAGCCAGGGTCTGGGCCAGCAGATCCGCCGGATAGGTCTGCGCCAGGCGCAGGCGGCTGCGCAGATGGTGCTCCGCGCTGCGCTGCAGCCCTCGGCCGCATTCGGTCAGCGGGGTGCCAAGCCGCGTCGCGGTCAGCACGTCCTGTAAGGCCTTGCGGCTGCGCACATGCATGTGTACGTCGCCCAGCGCCACCAGCGGAATTGCCGTCAGCGCCGACAGCGTGCGCATGCGGTACAGCCACACTTCATCGTCGAGGCGGCGCAGCAGTTCGACCCCGATCCAGCAGCGGCCGAGGAAGTGGCGCAAGGTCCAGTGCCCCAGCGCTTCGAGTTGCGCATCGGTGCTGCCGCGCCGAGGCGAGACCAGCGCCACACAGTCCGTCAGGTCGGCCCGCTCCAGTTCCCGCCGGGTCAGGCGGTAGCTGCCTTTCTCGGAGGCGCGGCGCAGCGACGTGATGAAGGCGCAGAGGTTGCCGTAGCCGTTCAGGTTGCAGGCCAGCAGGACCAGTACGAATGGCGCGTCGGGGCCCGTGCCGTCCTCGGCGTCGGCCTGCACGATGAACTGCGCGCCCACCAGCAGCGGCAGGCCGTGCTCCTTGGCCGCCACGTGCGCCCGCACGATGCCGGCCAGCGAGCATTCGTCCGTCAGCGCCAGCGCGCGGTATCCAAGTTCCTTGGCGCGCTCGACAAGTTCCTCCGGGTGGCTGGCGCCCTTCAGGAACGAGAAGTTCGACAGCGCGCGCAGCTCGGCGTAGTCGGGCAGTGCGGCGGCCATCGTCTTGGCGTCGGCGCCGCTCATGCGAAATGCCCATGCAGGAACCACGCGGTCTCGTCGGCCGCCAGACGCTGCTGGTAGATCCACAGCAGGCCTGCGTGGGCGCTCTGCGCGATCCAGTAGTCGCGCTGGACATGGTGGGTGATGGGGCCTTGTGCCGCCTCCGCGCGGTGCCACCAGCCGCCTTCGATGCGGTCGGGTCCGAGAAGCAGTTGCAGCGGCCCCTGGTAGATGGGGCGGTTGTCCCGCACCGCCAGGCGCAGCGCTTCGTCCAGCACCCATGTGGGAAGCGGCAGGTCGGCCCCGTTGGCGCGCTTGCGCGGCTTGGCGACATCTGCGGGCTGCCAGCACTGCATCCACTCCAGCCGGTGGTCGTCGGCCAACAGCGGGCGCAGCACACGGTCTTTGCCCAGCCGGGCCTGGATGCGTTCGAGCACCTGCGCGATGGCCTCGCCGGCGCGGATGGTCTCGGGCAGCAGGGAGCGGCTTTCCTCTGTGAGCGGCGTGACCTCGTCGGCCAACAGTTCCAGGTCACCGGCCGGCGCCGCCAGTTCCACCTTCGCCAGGTGCTCGCCCAGCAGGCGTGACAGATGATCGATGCTGCGGGTCGGCGCGGCAGTGCGCACCGAGAGTTCGCCGCCCGTGCCGGCTTCCTTTGCGCGCATTGCATCGTGGCACCAGCGCAGGGTGAACGCCGTGACGCCTGCATGGCGCGCGGCGAGCCACGCGCCCATCTGCAGCAGCAGACGGTGCGCGGCGAACATCAGTGCCGGTGCGGTCTCCACGCGCGACATGAGTTCGAGCCGCACATGGAAGGTCTCGGGCAGCGTGGTCCACTCATAGGCCTCGGGCCGCTGCCCATAGGCCTGGTCGAGCGCCAGCAGCAGTTCCTTGTCGAAGCGGCGGCCCAAGCCGCCGCGGGGCAGCCTGCGCACGTCTCCCAGGCTGCGGCAGCCCAGGCGCGCCAGCGTGGGTTCGTGGCGGCCGATGGCCGAGACTGTGGCGAGCGGCAGGCGGTCCAGGAGTGCCGCGACCGGCTGCGCGAAGCCGTCCCGCACACCTGCGCGTGCCAACGCCAGTGCGGCCGTGCCGCTCCACGCCCAGGCGACGGACTCGACGCCCAGCTCCGCAGCCTCGGCCTCCACGCGCTGTCGCAGCGCCTCAAGGCCGCCGAACAGCCGCGCGCTCGCCATCACCTCCAGCAGCACGGCTTCCTCGCACCCTGCCACGCGCGGCGAGAACTGCAGCGCCCAGACGGCCAGCGCCTGCTGCTCAATGACCGGCAGGGTGCCGGTGCAGGCTGGCGGTCGCAGAGCGGCCCAGTACCCGAGCATCGGTGGCCTCCTGGGAGGGCGAAGGGGAGGGAACGACGATCGCCTGCTCCGGCCGGCTCAGCCGGGGCGGCAGCACCGCGGCCATCGGCTCGGCGATCGAGCGCAGCAGCAGCACGCCCTCGTGCGGCGGCCCGCGGCGCTTGAGGATGCGCACCTGCAGGTGCCAGTCCCGGCCGAGGGCGACCGACAGGCGCAGCGGTGCGGCCGATGCCTCGCGCTGCATCGTCACCGGCCGGAACAGAAACACGGGTGCGCTGCAGGACTGCGCATGCACCTGCAGGCGGCGCACCTGCTCGGGCCGGGCCTGCGGCAGCCAGGCGAGGATGGCCCCGGGCGGATTGGACTTCACCAATTGCTCGGTGGTCCACAGACGCTCGGCCGGCGTGGCGGCGTCGATCCAGACCAGGTGGTCGGCGCCGATGCCCCACTGCGCCAGGCCGGCGGCATGGGGGCGCTTGGGCGGGGCGACCAGCAGGATCTGCCCGCCGGCTGCCGCCAGCGCCGCCAGGCCCGGCGCGGTCAGCCGCCACTCGCACAGCGCCGCCTGCGGCAGCAGGATCTCGGTCAACGCATGCGTGGGCCAACCCTGGCCGGGCAGCGCCGCGTCCAGTGCGGCGAAGCCCGTCGCAACGGTCGGCGCGTCCGCCCGGCCCAGTTCATCGCCGCGCCAGACGCCCTCCAGCGCGCCGGGCGTGGGGCCGGCGGTCTGGGGCGCGAAGGCAAGAGAGCTTGGCGAAGGCGGAAAGCCTTCTGGCCAGCGAAGGGCGGACATCGGTGGGCTGAATAAACACTGTATGAAACATCAGTATATGGACGCCGGGCGGGCCGTGCTCGCTCGCCCCGCCAGTTTTGTTGTTCTGCGCGGGCATCCGATAGCGGCGGAGCGAGGCGCCAAGCGGCTTGCGGCCGTTCGTCGGCCGGTGCGGACTTTTTTGTAACGGCCCAGCCGAGTGCGGCCAGGGGTCATTCGCTTGACACGGTTTTCCGCACTGTGTGCACGGCGAACCTCTGGTGTCCTACAGGCTCAGCCGTGGGCGGGTGCTACCGTCGTTCCTCAATAAGGAGGCGTACATGAGCGATGACAAAGGCAAAACCGGCCATGACCGCAAACTGATCAACCTGAACGAGCCTTATGAGGTACGGGACTGGACGAAGAGTCTGGGCGTGTCCGAAGAAGAACTGCGCCGCGCCGTCGAGGCGGTCGGCAACTCGGCCGACAAGGTGCGCGAACACCTGAAGTCGGGTAAGTAGCCGGAGGCGGTCATGGCGGACGACGGCAAGGCGCCGACCTCCACCCGGACGATGTGGAAGGGGGCGATTTCCTTCGGCCTCGTCCACATCCCGGTCGGCCTGTACGCCGCCACGGCGAGTTCCGGTATCGACTTCGACTGGCTCGACAAACGCTCGATGGAGCCAGTGGGCTACAAGCGCGTCAACAAGGTCACCGGCAAGGAGATCGCGACCGCCGACATCGTGAAGGGCGTGGAATACGAGGATGGCCGGTACGTCATCCTGTCGCCCGAAGAGATCGCCGCCGCTTTCCCAAAAACTACCCAGACCATCGAGATCGAGGCTTTCCTCGACGCGGACGAGATTCCGTTCGTCTACCTGGAGCGGCCTTATTACACGGCGCCCCTGAAGCGTGGCGAGAAGGTCTACGCGCTGCTGCGCGAGGCGCTGCGCAAGAGCAACAAGGTCGGTGTCGCCAAGGTCGTGATCCAGACCAAGCAGCACCTGGCTGTGCTCATCCCTTGCGGTCGCGCGCTGATCCTGAACCTGCTGCGCTGGGGCGGCGAGATCCGTTCCTTCGAACAGCTCAACCTTCCTCCTCTGGACGCCAAGGCCGCCGGCATCAAAGATGCGGAAATGACGATGGCGATGCAGCTCATCGAGGACATGACGCAGGAGTGGGATGCGGACAACTTCCGCAACTCCTTCGCCGACGAAATCAACAAGCTGATCGAGACCAAGGCCGCGGCCGGCGACATCGCCGACGTGGTCAAGGTCGAGCGCGAAGCTGGCGCGCCGGCCGGCGCGGACGTGCTGGACCTGACTTCGTTGCTCAAGCGCAGCCTGGAGGGCGGCGGCAGGAAGCCATCGCCATCGCGCGCAGCGGATGGGGGCAGCGCATCGGTGACCGCGCTGCCTTCGGCGAAGCGGGCACCGGCGAAGACCGCCACTGCTGCCAAGAAGGCGCCTGCCCGCAAGGCGCCGGCGGCCAAGAGCGCCCCTGCGAAGAAGACCGGCCGCCGCACGGCCTGACGGGGCATCGCGAGGACTTCGAGCATGGCCGACGCCCTCGCGCTCTACAAGAAAAAGCGCAACTTCGCCGTCACGCCCGAGCCGGCCGAAGGCGGGACGCCGGGCACCGAAGCCCTGCAGTTCGTGATCCAGAAGCATTGGGCCAGTCGGCTGCACTACGACCTGCGCCTGGAACTGGACGGCACCATGAAGAGCTGGGCCGTGCCCAAGGGTCCGAGCTTCGACCCTGCCGACAAGCGCATGGCCGTGCAGGTCGAGGACCACCCCATCTCGTACAACACCTTCGAGGGCCAGATCCCGCCCGGCCAGTACGGCTCGGGCAAGGTCATCGTCTGGGACCGCGGCTACTGGGTGCCCATCGGCGATCCGGCCGAAGGCTATCGCAAGGGCAAGCTCGAGTTCGAGCTTCATGGCCACAAGCTGCAGGGCCACTGGACGCTGGTGCGCATGCACGGGCGCGGCGACGAGAAGCAGCCGCCCTGGCTGCTGATCAAGGAGCACGATGGGTTCGAGCGCCCGGCCGCCGAGTTCAGCGTGGTGGACGAGATGCCCGACAGCGTGACCAGGCTGCCGCCGGTGGCTGTCCCGAAGGGGCCGCAGGTAGCGAGGGCATCCCTGGCGAGCACGGCGCGCGACCTGGGCAAGGCGGCCAAGGCGCCGCTGCCCGACACGCTCGCGCCGCAGCTGGCCACCCTTGTCGATGGGCCGCCAGCGGACGTGTCGGACTGGCTGTGGGAATTGAAGTTCGACGGCTACCGGCTGGTGGCGCGCATTGACCGCGGCGCGGTGCGGCTCTTCACGCGCAACGGCAACGACTGGACGGCGAAGATGCCGGACCTGGCCAGGGCGGTGAAGCAGTTGCCGCTGAAATCGGGGTGGCTGGACGGGGAAGTGCTCATGCTCGACGCGCAAGGCATCCCGGACTTCCAGGCGCTGCAGAACGCCTTCGACTGCAGTTCTACGAAGGACCTCGTGTACTACGTGTTCGACATGCCGTATGCGGACGGTCGCGATCTGCGGCACCTGCCGGTCGTGGAGCGGCGGGAATTGCTGCGCGCGGTCGCCGAGCAGTCGCCCACGGACCGCGTGCGCTTCAGCGAGGCCTTCGAGGCCAAGCCCGGCGACCTGGTGGCGTCGGCCTGCAAGCTCGGCTTCGAGGGCGTGATCGGCAAGCGCAAGTCCGCGCCGTATGCGTCGCGTCGCAACGCGGACTGGATCAAGCTCAAGTGCAGCCACCGGCAGGAGTTCGTGATCGGCGGCTTCACCGATCCGCAGGGCTCGCGCACGGGCATCGGCTCGCTGCTGCTGGGAGTCCACGCCGACGACGGCTCGCTGCAATATGCGGGGAACGTCGGTACCGGCTTCAACGAACGTACGCTGGCCGAGCTGCGCGAGAAGTTGGGCGCGCTGGTCACCGACAAGAGCCCGTTTGCGAACCCGCGCGCGATCGCCAAGAAGGCCCACTGGGTGCAGCCGAAGCTGCTGGCCGAGGTGGCCTTTGCAGAGTGGACCAAGGAGAACCGCATCCGCCATTCCGTGTTCCACGGGCTGCGCGACGACAAGCCGGCCAAAGTGATCATCCGCGAAGAGCCTAAGCACCTGGCCGCGGTCGACGCGCCGGCGGCCGAAGGGCAGGGCGCTGCACTACCGCCCTCGCTGCGCGTGTCGAATCCTGAGCGTGTCATTGATGCGTCCACAGGCGTCACCAAGATCGAGCTGGTGCGCTACTACGCCAAGGTGGCGCCGCTGATGATGGCGCATCTGAAGGGCCGGCCGGTCGCGCTCGTTCGGGCACCCGAGGGCGTGAAGGGCGAGCTGTTCTTCCAGAAGCACCTGGACAAGGGGAATATGGCCGGCGTCGAGCAACTCGACCCCGCGCTTTACATGGGCCACCCCGCGATGCTGGAGGTGGCGCGCCCTGAAGGCCTGCTGTCGGCCGCACAGATGAACGTCATCGAGTTCCATACCTGGAACGCGAAGAAGGATCGGATCGACCGGCCCGACCGCATGACCTTCGATCTGGACCCCGGGGAGGGCGTGCCCTGGGAGCAGGTGCAGGAGGCGGCGCAACTGGTGCAGGTGCTGCTCAAGGAACTGGGTCTGCCCACGTTCCTGAAGACCAGCGGGGGCAAGGGGCTGCATGTTGTGGTGCCGATCAAGCGTCTGCACGACTGGGATACAGTCAAGGGTTTCTCGCAGGCTGGGGTGCAGCACCTGGCCCGCACGATCCCGCAGCGCTTTGTGGCCAAGAGTGGTCCTCGCAACCGTGTGGGGAAGATCTTCGTGGACTACCTGCGCAACGGCTGGGGCGCGACGACGGTCAGTGCCTGGTCGGCGCGCTCCCGGCCCGGCATGGGCATCTCGGTGCCGGTGGCCTGGGCAGAGCTGGGCAAGCTCACGAGCGGGGCGCACTGGAACGTCCGGACGGTGGACGACCGGCTGCGCCAGGGCAATGCGCCGTGGGATGGCTATGACAAGGCTGCGGTGTCGATTGCGGCGGCGATGAAGCGCCTCGGGTATTCGGGCGGTTGAGCTTCTGGGGCGCTCCCCGACGCGCCTTGCTTGAAAAAAGTTGTCTTAGTCGTAGTCAAGCTACGACTCATCACGCTGATCTAAGTTGACGGCCGTTTGGAAAAGATGTTTCAATCGCAGCATGGCTACGACTGGAACGAGCAAACTAAACACTCTCTACACCCACTTGCCACCGGGAACGCCGCTGACCTCGGAGGACCTGGCGGGCCTGGGCATCTCCGCGGACTTGGCCGTGCACTATGTGCGTGCGGGCTGGCTCACGCGCCTGACGCGCGGGGTGTTCTGCCGCCCTCATGACGCCTTGGCGCTGCATCCCAGCCTGATCCTGCTGCAGCGCCGCTTCGAGGGCCTGCACGTGGGCGGCAAATCGGCGCTGGACTGGTACGGCGTGCGTCAGTACGTGGCGCAGCAGCCCGTCCTGCAGCTCTACGGCTGGGCAGCCGGGCACCTGCCGGAATGGTTCACCGAGCGCTTTCCGGCCGAGTACCACCGCAAGCGGCTGTTCGATGAACAGCCCAGCGACTTGCTGTACGCCGGGCCGTTCGAGAAGCGCAGCGGGGCGCCGCAGGTGTCGGCGCCGGAACGCGCGCTGCTGGAGTTGCTGAGCGACGTGGGCGTGCGCCAGCCGCTGCAGGAAGCGCGTGAACTGGTCGAGGGCGCATACAGCTTGCGCGTCGACGTTCTGCGCGAGCTGCTGCAGCGCTGCACGAGCGTCAAGACCGTGCGGCTGTGCCTGCAACTCGGCCGCGAGGCTTCGGCCCCCTGGGCTGCGAAGCTCGATCCGGCCACGCTGCCGACAGGCAGTGATCGGCCCTGGGTGTCGCGATCGGCCGAAGGCCTGCTAGTGCTCAAGCCATGAACCAGACCTATCTCGACACCGCGCGCTTGTTGGTCCAGGTCGCGCCGCTAGTGTTCGTCGACGACACGTTCGCGCTGAAGGGCGGGACCGCGATCAACCTGTTCATGCGCGACATGCCGCGCCTGTCGGTAGACCTCGATCTGGTCTTTCCCGACCACACGCTGCCGCGCGACGAGGCGCTGGCGCGCATCAACGAAACCATCCGGCAGGCAGCCGAGCGCTTGAAGAAGCGGGGCTTGCAGGTGCATGCGCCGGCGGCGGCCGCAGGCGAAACCAAGCTGCTGGTGCGCCGAGGCCCCGTGCAAGTCAAGGTCGAAGTGAACTTCGTGATGCGCGGCACCGTGCGGCCAGTACGCCGAGCCTCGCTCACGCCCGCTGCGGGCAGCGTGCTGATGGCCGACTTGGAGATCCCGGTGGTCTCGCTGGAGGACGTGTACGGCGGCAAGCTGGTCGCAGCTCTGGACCGCCAGCATCCGCGGGACCTGTTCGACGTGATGCAGCTCTTCGCGCACGAAGGCATCACGCCCGGCATCCGGCGGGCCTTCGTGGTCTACCTGGCTAGCAGCAACCGGCCAGTGCACGAGGTGCTGTTCCCGCCGCTGCGCGACATCCGGCACGACTTCGAGCACAACTTCCAGGGGATGACGGCCGAGCCGGTGTCGCTGGAATCCTTGCTCGCGGCGCGCGAGCGGCTGGTTCAGGAAGTCCAGCGCAGACTGGATGAAAGCGAGCGGCGCTTCCTGTTGTCGCTGGTGGCCGGGGCGCCCGAGTGGGGGCTGCTAGACATCACCCATCTCGAACATCTGCCGGGCGTGCGCTGGAAGCTGCGCAACGTAGCACACCTGCGCAAGACCAGTCCGAAGAAGTTTGCCGAGCAAGCCGAGGTGCTGGCGGCTCGATTCGCTGCCGTGGCGTCGAGCGAGGGCGCGCCACCGGCTCCTCGGAAGGATTGAACATGGACGTCCTCTTCTTCCTGAAAGATCGCACGCGGCTCATCCGCTAGTACTACGAGCAGGCGGCGAGTCCGTTCCACGAGATCAAGCGCACGCTGGAGAGCGTTCGTCGGACAAGGGGAAAAGTTGCAGCATTCGATCAGCTCATCGGCGAGGTTCGCAAGGCAGGCGGTCATGGTGAGATATTTGGTGCACTGATTTCGCAGTGCGTGTCCCAGCCCTTGTGAACAGGGTGCCCGGCGCTAACGACAACCCCGCTACCCCTTAGCCTGTTGCGAAAGTCCACGTCAAACACTTCAGGCGAAGGGCGCTTGGTTTAGTTGAGCTGTCGCCTGCACCAGCACAAGACAGCGCGCTTTCGCACGGGTCACTGCGTTGTAGAGCAGCCTGCGCCTTTGGTCATCACTGAACCGCCCCGGTTTTCGCGGAGGCTCCCTCGTTTGAGAAGATGGAGCCAT
>NZ_JBIQNC010000153.1:0-12638 GCF_044462705.1 Xenophilus sp. | reverse complement strand
CCTGCGGATGGAAGGCGTCGCCCTCGATGAGCGGCAGGCCCAGCGCGCCGGCCAGCGCCTCGCCGAGGCTGGACTTGCCGCAGCCGGACACGCCCATCACCACCACCCAGGCCGGCGCCGGCAGGCGCCCGCAGAAAGCGGAACGCCCGGCGTCGGCCGGGCGTTCGCATGGCGTGCGGTGTTCGCTCACACCGTCTCAGTCGACCAGCCGGACCTCGACCCGGCGCGCCTGCGCGTTGCTGCCGCTGCCGGTGCTGACGGCGGGCTTTTCCAGCGTGATCTTCCCGGCCGGCACGCCCAGGCCGGCGAGCACGTCGCGCACCGTCTCGGCGCGCTTCCTGGCGAGCTGCTCGTTGACCGCCGCGTCGCCGGTGGTGTCGTGGAAGCCGGAGACGATCGCCTTGCGCCCGGACTCCACGCCCTTGAGCACGATCGCCAGCGCCTCGGCGGCGCCGGGCGCGATGTCGGCGCTGCCGGTGGCAAAGTAGAAGTTCACCGTGTCACCCTCGACGCGGATGCTCGCGCCCTCGGGCACGGTGGCCACCACCGTCTCGGTGATGACGGCCACGCTGGTGGCCGGCGCGCCGGCCGGCGCCGCGGCGCCCTCGGCGGCGCCCGCCTGCGGCAGCCCGTAGTGATAGACGGCCGCGCCCACCACGCTCAGGACGACGAGGGCAATGAGGGCGAAGATCAGCCCGAGCGCGAAGCGCTGCTGGCTGTCCTCGTCGGAACGCGTGGACATCGGATGGTCTCCCAGGGAAAGAGGACGGTAAATAATCGGTTCGTGAACCATGAGCGCGAAATTGTAGGCGCCGCGGCGCCGGGCCCCGCCGGGCCGGACCGGCTGCCCGCGCCCCTGCGCGACCCCCAGCCCCTGCTCGACCGGACGATCCACGAATGGGGCGGCCACCAGGACCTCTGGCTGTTCGGCTACGGCTCGCTGATCTGGCGGCCCGAGTTCGACTTCGCCGAGCGGCGCGCGGCCAGGGTGCACGGCTGGCACCGGGCGCTGAAGATGTGGAGCCGCGTCAACCGCGGCAGCCCCGACAACCCCGGCCTGGTGTTCGCGCTGCTGGCCGGCGGCAGCTGCCAGGGGCTGGTGTTCCGCGTGCCGGCCGTGCAGGGCCTGGAGACGCTGGGCCGCCTGTGGCTGCGCGAGATGCCCACCGGCGTGTACGACCCGCGCTGGCTGCACTGCATCACGCCGGGCGGGCCGGTGCGGGCGCTGGCCTTCACGCTCTCGCGCCGCAGCCCCAACTTCACCGGCACCCTGCCCGACGCGCGCTACCGCGAGATCTTCGCCAGCGCCGCCGGGCGCTACGGCACCTCGCTCGACTACGCGCGCCAGACCCTGGAGGAGCTGCGCCGCCACGGCATCCGCGACCAGGCCCTGGCGCGCCTGCTGCGGCTGGCCGGATCGCTCGAAGAGGCGGCATCGGCTGACGCGGCGGCGGCGGGCGGCGGGGCTACGCTGCATCTTTCCAGCCAGCCGGCTCCGGCCCGCCAGCCGCCTTCTTCATCCAACGGAAGCACCTGACATGATCCGCATGAATCCCCTCGCGACGGCCGCCGCCGTCATCGCCGCCGCGGCGGCGCTGTCGGCCTGCAGCGGCATGGGCACCGGCCGCGCCGCGGCCCGCGCCGACCTGCGGCCCACCGCGGCCGTCCAGCCCAACACGACCACCGGCACCGTCCGCTTCACCGCGCTGGACCACGGCGTGCGCGTGGCCGGCGAGGTGCGCGGCCTGCCGCCGGGCACCGAGCACGGCTTCCACATCCACGAAAAGGGCGACTGCGGCGACAACGGCAACGCCTCGGGCGGGCATTTCAACCCCGCCGGCGGCACGCACGGCAAGTTCGGCTCCGCCGGCACCCATGCGGGCGAACTGCCGAGCCTGGTGGCCGATGCGTCGGGCGTCGCGCGCTTCCGGGTCGACGTGCATGCGATCTCGCTGAGCGAGGGCGCGGCCAACAACGTGGTCGGCCGCGCGCTGGTGGTGCACCGGGACCGCGACGACTTCACCACCCAGCCCGCCGGCAACTCCGGCCCGCGCATCGCCTGCGCGGTGATCGTGCCGGGCTGAGCGGCGGGGCGCCTATGAGGCGCCCCTGCCCTTCTTCCCGTTTTTCTTCCCCTCCTTGGGCGCCGGCTTCCTGTTGACGTAGCTGGCGTTGCCCAGGCCGGTGCCGACGGTGAGCACCGCCCAGCGCTTGACGTCGCGCATGAAGGGCAGCTCCGACAGGCCCTGCACCACTGCGTCGTTGTGCATCAGCACCTGCGTCGGCGCCTCGCCGATGAGCGGCAGTTGCTCGCGCAGCGCCGTCGGCAGGTGGAAGCTGTCGGCCGCCCAGTTGCCCGGCAGGTTCTGCGCGCCGCGGGCGATGGTGCCGTCCTCGCGGATCAGCCCCGGGCAGGCGATGCCGACGAAGGGCGCCAGGCGGATGCGGTGGCGGCGGCTCCACGCGATCATCTCCTGCAGCATGTTGACCAACCCGTCCACCAGCGCGGTGCGGCTGGGCTCGTCGTCGGCATGGCGCCACTTGATGCGCCGCGCGACCCGGGCGTGCGACAGGTCCTTCGCCTTGCCGCGGCGGAACTCGACGATGCCGCAGCGCACGTTGGTGCCGCCGATGTCCAGCGCCAGCAGCGCGTCGGCGTGCTCGGCGAAGTGCGGCGGCGCCAGGTGCACCCAGCCGATCAGGCCGCCGTCGTCCGCCTCGTGGCGCAGCCGCGCCAGTTCCACCGGCACGCCGTCCGCATGGCACAGCGCCGCCGCCTGCAGGATGGTGCGCTCGCCGACCTCGCTTTCGGAGAAGCCGCCGCCGATGACGACGCGGCGCACGCCCTTCCAGCTCTTCTGCCGCATGAAGCGGCGCACCACCTGCGCCAGTTCGTCGGCGAACACCTCGACCGAGCCGCGCAGCAACTCCGCGGCCTGCCGGCCGGCCTTGCCGCGCAGGGCGCGGTCCAGCGTCTTCTTGCCGAGCTTGGCCGAAGGCAGCCGGCCCAGGGGGTCGGCATGGCCCTCGTCGCGCAGGCGGCGGCGCCTCTCGTCCAGCAGGCGGCGGAAGGCGGTCTGGCTGGCGCGGTCGCCGATGAAGCCGTCGTCGTCCTCCACCTCCAGGTTGTAGCCGGCGATGTCCACCAGCGGCAGTTCGGTCGGGCCGTGGTGCGCGCCGACGACGCTGGGTGCGTGGGCCTTCTTCGTCATGTTCCGATGTTGCGCGGCGGCGGAGGCCGGCGCGTGTAGGAGCACAGCGGCAGTGCGTTGCGGGTCCGATCGCTAAACTGCCGCGATGCGTACCTGGCTGACGAAGGCCCTCGGCCTGCTGGCGATGCTGACGCTGGGCTTCGGCATGCACGGCGCCGCGGCGCAGGACGGCCGGCCGCTGACCATCGGTTCCAAGCGCTTCACCGAGTCGTACATCCTGGCCGAGCTGCTGGCGCAGGCCGCCGCGCCGCACCTGCCGGCGCGGCCCGTGGTGCGGCAGGGGCTGGGCAACACGGCCATCGTGTACGAGGCCCTGCGCTCGGGCGCGATCGACCTCTACGCCGAATACACCGGCACCATCTCGCAGGAGATCCTCAAGAGCCCCCGCCCGCTGTCGATGCAGGCGATGAACGAGGCGCTGCGCCCGCTGGGGCTGGGCGCGGCGGTGCCGCTGGGCTTCAACGACGGCTACGCCTTCGCCATGCGCGCCGACGCCGCGCAGCGCCTGGGCATCCGCACGCTGAGCGACCTGGCGAAGCACCCCGAACTGAAACTGGGCCTGACCAACGAGTTCATCGGCCGCGCCGACGGGTGGCGCGGCGTGCAGTCGCACTACGGGCTGCCGCAGACGCCCACCGGCCTGGACCACGGCATCGCCTACGACGCCATCTCGGCCGGGCAGGTGGACGTGATCGACATCTACACCACCGACGCCAAGATCGGGCACCTGGGCCTGGCGGTGCTGGAGGACGACCGGGCGTACTTCCCGCGCTACGACGCGGTGCTGCTCTACCGGCTCGACGTGCCGCAGCGCTTCGCGCCGGCATGGGCGGCGCTGCAGGCGCTGGCGGGCCGCATCGACGAGCCCGCGATGATCGGCATGAACGCGCGGGCGGAGCTGGAGGGCGCGGGCTTCGACGCGATCGCGCGCGACTTCCTGGCCGCGCGCGGCGGCGGCGCCGCGCCCGCCGCTTCCGCGGCCGGCGCGGGCGGCTTCATGGCCCGGCTGTTCGGCCCGGACCTGGGCCGCCTGGCGCGCGAGCACGTGCTGCTGGTGGCCGTGTCCACCGGCATCGCGGTGCTGCTGGGCGTGCCGCTGGCGGTGGCCGTGTTCCCGCATGCGCGGCTGCGGGCGCTGGTGCTGGCAGCCACCGGCCTGCTGCAGACGGTGCCCTCGCTGGCCCTGCTGGCGGCGCTGATCTCGCTGCTGGGCGCCATCGGCACCCTGCCCGCGCTGGTGGCGCTCACGCTGTACGCGCTGCTGCCCATCATGCGCAACACGGTGGCCGGCCTGGCCGAGGTGTCGGCGGGGCTGCGGCAGGCCGGCACCGCACTGGGCATGACGGGCGCGCAGAACCTGCGGCTGGTGCAACTGCCGCTCGCGCTGCCGACCCTGGTGGCCGGCGTGCGCATCGCCGCCACCATCGGCGTGGGCACCGCCACGCTGGCCGCCTTCATCGGCGCCGGCGGCTTCGGCGAGCGCATCGTGACGGGCCTGGCGCTCAACGACCGCGCCCTGCTGATGGCCGGTGCGCTGCCCGCCGCCGTGCTGGCGCTGGCGAGCGAACTGCTGTTCGAGGCGCTGGAATGGTGGCTGCGGCGCGGGCGGGGCTGAAGCCCGCCGCAGCGTGCCGCATCAGGCGTTGGTGTAGGCCGTCTTCACCGTGGTGAAGAACTCCTGCGCGTAGCGGCCCTGCTCGCGCGGGCCATAGCTGCTGCCCTTGCGCCCGCCGAAGGGCACGTGGTAGTCCACCCCCGCGGTGGGCAGGTTCACCATCACCATGCCGGCCTGCGCGTGGCGCTTGAAGTGGGTCGCGTACTTCAGGCTCGTCGTCGCGATACCCGCCGACAGCCCGAACGGGGTGTCGTTGGCCACCGCCAGCGCCTCGTCATAGTCCTTCACCCGGATCACGCTGGCCACCGGCCCGAAGATCTCCTCGCGGTTGATGCGCATGCCGGGCGCCGACTCGCTGAACAGCGCCGGCGCCATGTAGTAGCCATCGGTATCGCGCTTCAGGCGCTCGCCGCCCACGGCCAGCGTGGCGCCTTCGCTCCTGCCGATCTCCACGTAGCCCAGGTCCTGCTCGAGCTGCGACTGGCTGGAGACCGGCCCGATGTCCGTGCCCTGCGCCAGCGCGTCGCCCACCTTGAGCTTCGCCATGCGCGCCTGCATCGCCTCGATGAACTTCGGGTAGATGCCCTCGGTGACGATCAGGCGGCTGGAGGCCGTGCAGCGCTGGCCGGTCGAATAGAAGGCGCTCTGCACGCACAACTCCACCGCCTGTGCGAGGTCGGCGTCGTCCAGCACCACCTGCGGGTTCTTGCCGCCCATCTCCAGCTGCACCTTCTTGTGCGTCTCGGCGCAGGCCACGGCGATGCGCCCGCCCACGCCCACCGAGCCGGTGAAGCTGACGGCATGGATGCCGGCGTGGTTGACCAGCGCGTCGCCGATCACGCTGCCGCGGCCCATCACCAGGTTGAACACCCCCGCCGGGATGCCCGAGCGGTGGATGATCTCGGCCAGCGCCCAGGCGCTGCCGGGCACCAGGTCGGCCGGCTTGAGCACCACGCAGTTGCCGAAGGCCAGCGCCGGGGCGATCTTCCAGGCGGGAATGGCGATGGGGAAGTTCCACGGCGTGATCAGGCCCACCACGCCCACGGGCTCGCGGGTGATCTCGATGCCGATGCCGGGGCGCACCGAGGGGATCGCCTCGCCCGCGAGGCGCAGGCACTCGCCGGCGAAGAACTTGAAGATCTGGCCGGCGCGCGCCGCCTCGCCGATGCCCTCGGCCTTCGTCTTGCCCTCCTCGCGCGCCAGCAGCGTGCCCAGCTCCTCCTTGCGCGCCAGGATCTCGTTGCCGATCTTCTCCAGCGCCTCCGAGCGGGCCTGGACGCCGCCGGTGGACCAGGCCGGGAAGGCCGCCGTCGCCGCGGCCACGGCGGCATCGACCTGCGCGGCGTCGCCCTGCGTGTAGCGGCCGATCACGTCCGACAGGTCGCTGGGATTGACGTTGGGGCTGTAGCCCGTGCCGGCGACCCACTCGCCATGGATCAGGTTGTTGAACTCGTTCACGGGCAATGTCCTCGTTGCTGCTGGAATGGGGCAGGCCTACACCGCCGCATGCGTCTCCACGTAGAGCGCGTAGAGCGAATGGCTGCTCGCCATGTAGAGCCGGTTGCGCTTGGGTCCGCCGAACGCCAGGTTGGCGCAGCGCTCGGGCAGGCGGATGAAGCCGATGGGCCGGCCGTCCTTGTCGAACACTTTAACGCCGTCCATCTCCTCGGGATGGCCCAGGGGCGGGTACGCCTTCATGCCGCCGCCGATGTCGGCCGGCTCGGAGGCCAGCGCGCCGCTGAAGCCCCAGCCGCACCAGAGGTTGCCGTCGCGGTCCACCTTGAAGCCGTCGAAGGCGCCGGGCCCACCGGCGTCGATGAGCTTGGTCTTGTTCGACAGGCCGGTCCCGTCGGCCGAGACGTCGAAGCGCCACATGCTGCGGTTCGGCGTGCCCTTCCACTCGATCACGTACAGGTGCTTCTCGTCCGGCGAGAAGGCCAGGCCGTTGGGGTTGACGATGTCCGTCACGACGGCGGTGATCCGCCCGTCCCTGCCGATGCGGTAGACGTTGGTGGTCGCCTGCTCGGGCGTGGCGCGCGAGCCCTCCCATTCGCCGTTGATGCCGAACAGCGGATCGGTGAACCAGATGCTGTCGTCGGACTTGACGACGACGTCGTTCGGCGCGTTCAGGCGCTTGCCCTCGAAGCGGTCGGCCAGCACGGTCATGCGGCCGTCCTTCTCTGTTCGCACCACGCGGCGCGTGACCGAGTGCTCGCAGGTCACGAGGCGGCCCTGGCGGTCGCGCGTGTTGCCGTTGGCGTAGTTCACGCCTTGTTTGTGCACCGAGAAGCGGCCGGTCTTCTCCTCGTACTTCATGAGCCGGTTGTTCGGGATGTCCGACAGGATCAGCGTACCCGTCTCGGGAAAGTACGCCGGCCCTTCGGCCCAGCGCATGCCGCTGCCGAGCTGCTCGAGCGTGCTGCTGTAGATGCGGTACTTGGCGAAGCTCGGGTCCAGGATGTGGACCGCCGGGTCGGGGTAGCGCTGGTGCGGCCTGAAGTCGAAGGACTGGGCGGCGGCTGCGCCGCCCAGCGCACCGAGGGCCGAGGCGCCGGCGGCCCCGAGCAGGCGGCGGCGGTTCATGGTCTGGCTCATGTCGTGTCTCCGGTGGTCGATCCCGTCGCAAGGGTGGAGCGCCGCGCGCTCAGCGCACCATGCAGGGACGCTTGTTGTCGAAAGTCCAGCCCGGGATCAGGTACTGCATGGCGACGGCGTCGTCGCGCGCACCCAGGCCGTGCTCCAGGTACAGCGCATTGGCGCGCTGCAGCGCCTCGCGGTCCACCGTCACGCCCAGGCCGGGCGCCTGGGGCACCTCGATGAAGCCGCCGCGGATCTGCAGCGGGTTCTTCGTCAGGAACTGGCCGTCCTGCCAGATCCAGTGCGTGTCGATGGCCGTCACCCTGCCCGGCACCGCCGCCGCCACGTGGGTGAACATGGCCAGCGAGATGTCGAAATGGTTGTTGGAGTGCGAGCCCCAGGTCAGCCCCCAGTCGCGGCAGGTCTGGCCCACGCGCACGCTGCCGGCCATGGTCCAGAAGTGCGGGTCGGCCAGCGGGATGTCCACCGACTGCAGCGCCAGCGCATGCGCCATCTGGCGCCAGTCGGTGGCGACCATGTTGGTGGCGGTGGGCAGGCCGGTGGCGCGGCGGAACTCGGCCATCACCTCGCGGCCCGAGAAGCCGCCTTCGGCGCCGCAGGGGTCTTCCGCATAGGCCAGCACGCCGCGCATGTCGCGCATCAGGCGGACGGCGTCCTTCAGCAGCCAGCCGCCGTTGGGGTCCAGCGTGACGCGCGCCTGCGGGAAGCGCCGGGCCAGGGCGGTGACGGCCTCGACCTCCTGCTCGCCGGGCAGCACGCCGCCCTTGAGCTTGAAGTCGTTGAAGCCGTAGCGCGCGTGCGCGGCCTCGGCCTGGCGCACGATGGCCTCGGGCGTCATGGCCGCCATGTGGCGCACCTGGGTCCAGTCGTCGGTGCCGGTGGCGTCCTCGCCGGGCTTCAGGTAGGGCAGGTCGGTCCTGTCGGAAGGGCCGACGAAAAACAGGTAGCCCAGCACCTCGACGCGCTCGCGCTGCCGGCCCTCGCCGAGCAGCGCCGCCACCGGCACGCCCAGGTGCTGGCCGAGCAGGTCCAGCAGCGCCGACTCGATGGCCGTGACGGCATGCACCGCGACGCGCAGGTCGAAGGTCTGCAGGCCGCGGCCGCCCGCGTCGCGGCCCGCCAGCGCCTGCTGCACCCGCTGCAGCAGTTGCAGGTGCGCGCCCAGCGGCTGGCCCGCCAGCAGCGGCCGGCTGTCTTCCAGCGCCAGGCGGATGGCCTCGCCGCCGGGCACCTCGCCCACGCCGGTGCGGCCGGCGCTGTCGTGCACCAGCAGCACGTTGCGCGTGAAGAAGGGACCGTGCGCGCCGCTCAGGTTCATGAGCATGCCGTCGCGGCCGGCGACGGGGACGACCTCGATCCCGGTGATGGTGGGCGTGTGGGACATGGCGAAGGCTCCGCTCGGCCGCGCCCGCCTACTGCGGGCCCAGCTTCTCGATCAGCGCGGCCAGGTCGCCGGCCTCGGCGTCCGTCAGGTCCGACAGCGGCGGGCGCACCGGGCCGGCGCCGTGGCCGACGATCCGGGCGCCGGCCTTCACGATGCTCACGGCATAGCCCGGCCGGCGGTTGCGGATGTCCAGGTAGGGCATGAAGAAGTCCTTGAGCAGGCGGTGCTGGGTCGGCTGGTCGTCGTCGCGCACGGCCTCGTAGAACTGCATCGCCGTCTTCGGGATGAAATTGAAGACCGCCGACGAATACACCGGCGTGCCCAGCGCCTTGTAGGCCGCGGCATAGACCTCGGCCGTGGGCAGGCCGCCCAGGTAGCTGAAGCGGTCGCCCATGCGCTGGTAGACCGACACCATGGCCTCGATGTCGCCCACGCCGTCCTTGAAGCCCACCAGGTTGGGGCAGCGCTCGGCCAGGACGGCCAGCGTGTCGGGCCTGTACCGGGCCTGCGCGCGGTTGTAGACGATCACGCCGAAGTCCACGCTCCGGCACACCGCCTCCACGTGGGCGATCAGCCCCTCCTGGCTGGCCTCGGTCAGGTAGTGCGGCATCAGCAGGATGCCGTGCGCGCCGGCCTGCTCGGCGGCCTGCGCGTAGGCGACGGCCTGCCGCGTCGGCCCGCCGGCGCCGGCAATGATCGGCACCGTGCCGCGGCACACGTCCACGGCGGTCTGGATGATCTGCGGGTACTCCTCGGGCGTGAGCGAGAAGAACTCGCCCGTGCCGCCGGCCGCGAACAGCGCGCTGGCGCCGTAGGGCCCCAGCCATTCGAGGCGCCTGACGTAGCCGGCGCGGTCGAAGTCGCCGTTGGCGTCGAAGTCGGTGACGGGAAAGGACAGCAGGCCCGAACTCATGATCTGCTTGAGTTCCTGGGGGGTGTAGCTCATGGTGTGTGTTCCTGGGATGAAGAGATGGGGACGGGGAAGGACGGGCGGGATCGGCGCGGCATCACTCGATGCGCAGGCCGGCCTCCTTCACGAGCTGCGCCCAGCGCGCGCGCTCCTTGTTGAAGAACTGCTCCTCCTCGGCCGGCGCCATCGTCACGACCTCGGCGCCCTGCCCGGTCAGGCGCGAGCGGATGTCGGCCGAGCGGATGACCGCGATCAGTTCGCGGTTCAGGCGCTGCACCACCGCATCGGACGTGCCGCGCGGCGCGCGCACGCCCTGCCAGGTGCCGGACTCGAAGCCGGGCACGCCCTGCTCGGCGATGGTGGGCACCGAGCCCACCAGCGGCATGCGCGTGGCCTTCGACACGCCCAGCAGCTTGAGCTTGCCGCTCTGCACGTGCGGCAGCGTGGCCAGCATGCCGTTCATGAGCACCTGCGTCTGGCCGGCCACCGTGTCCTGGATGGACTGCACGCCGCCCTTGTACGGCACGTAGACCCACCTGGCCCCGGTGGCGCGCTCGACCGCCACGCCCGCCAGGTGCGGCGCGCTGCCGGTGGCGGTGACGGCGAAGTTCAGGTCGGTGGCCTTGGACAGCGCCACCAGTTCCTTCAGGTTGCCGGCCTTCACCGAGGGGTGCACCACCAGCAGGTGCGGCGAATAGGCCAGCATGGTCACGCCGCGCAGGTCGCGGGAGGGGTCGAAAGCCAGCTTCGTGTAGACGGAGGGGCTGATCGCCAGCGCGCCCACGTCGCACAGCAGCAGCGTGTAGCCGTCGGGCGCGGACTTGGCCACCAGGTCGGCGCCCAGGTTGCCGTTGGCGCCCGGCTTGTTGTCGACGACGACGGGCTGCCCCAGCGCATCCGACAGCGGCTGGCTGATGGCGCGCGCGATGATGTCCGACGAGCCGCCCGGCGGATACGGCACCACGATGCGGATGGGCCGGGACGGCCAGGCGTCCGCGGCGCGCACGGACAGGGGAGCGGCCACGGCCGCGGCGCTCAGGGCCGTGCCCAGCCATTGGCGTCGGTTCAGGTGCATGCGCTGTCTCCAGGGTTGGACAAATCAATCATCAGTCATCGTACAACTTAGAATGACTGTTTGCCAAGACCTCGGACACAAAAAAGCCGTGCCGGCTGGCGGCTCAGCGCGCGGCGCTGCCGCCCTCTCGCTGCGCCGCCTCCTGCGCCAGGCGCAGGCGCTCCCGGCTGTTGGTCAGGTGGATGCGCATGGCCGCGCGGGCCGAGTCCGGGTCGCGCCGCGCGATGGCCGCCAGGATCTCCTCGTGCTCGCGGTTCACCCGGCTGAGGTATTCGCCGCCGCGGTCCTGGTTGCGGATGGCATGGACCCGGGTGCGCGGGATGATGGTCGTGCCCAGGTGGGTCATGATGTCCGCGAAGTACGGGTTGCCGGTGGCCTGCGCGATCTGCAGGTGGAAGCGGAAGTCGGGCGAGACCGTGTCCCCCGCCGCCTGCACGTTGCGCTCGAACTCGTCCAGCGCCTCGCGCATGCCCTGCAGGTGCTCCTCGGTGCGGCGCAGCGCGGCCAGGCCGGCGGACTCGGTCTCCAGGCTGATGCGCAGTTCCAGCACCGCCAGCACGTCCACCGTGGTCGCGATGTCGGCCGCCTCCAGCCGGAACATGCCGGCCATGCCGCCGCCGCGCGGCTGCAGCACGAAGGTGCCGATGCCGTGGTGCGTCTCCACCAGGCCCGCGGCCTGCAGCTTCGACAGCGCCTCGCGCACCACGGTGCGGCTGACCCCATAGGCCTGCATGATGGCCGACTCGGTCGGCAGCTTGTCGCCGGGCCGGATCTTCTGCGCACGGATCTTGTCGCCCAGGTCTTCCACCAGGCCCTGGGCGAGGCTGCGCCCACGCCGGCGGGGCGGCGGCGCGGGCCGCGAATCCCCCGGTTCGGAGGGCTGGGGCATCCCCGTTGACAGGCGCGACATGCGCTCATCATAATTCGCCGCCATGTTGTACGACAACAGATGACGTACAGCCTGACGCCCGACGGTCCGCCACTGGAGACACGCTTGCCTGCCGCCATTGCCCCAGAGTCCGATCCCGCTCGCGCACATCCCCATCCCCTGCCCCGCCTGCTGCTCACGGGCGCCGGCGGGGGCCTGGGCCGGGTGCTGCGCGAGCGGCTGACGCCCTTCGCCCGCGTGCTGCGCGTGTCCGACGTCGCGCCGCTGGGCGCGCCGCGCGGCCCGCACGAGGAGGTGGTGCCCTGCGACCTGGCCGACAGGCGCGCCGTCGATGCCCTGGTGGCCGGCTGCGACGCCATCGTGCACCTGGGCGGCGTCTCGGTGGAGCGGCCTTTCGAGGAGGTCCTGGAGGCCAACATCCGGGGCGTCTTCCACGTCTACGAGGCGGCCCGCCGGCACGGCGTGAAGCGCGTGGTGTTCGCCAGTTCCAACCACGTGACCGGCTTCTACCGGCAGGACGAGCGCATCGACGCCCATGCCGCGCGCCGGCCCGACGGCTACTACGGCCTGTCGAAGTCCTTCGGCGAGGACCTGGCGCAGTTCTATTTCGACCGCTACGGCGTCGAGACGGTGAGCATCCGCATCGGCTCCTCGTTCCCCGAGCCGGCCAACCGCCGGATGATGAGCACCTGGCTCAGCTACGACGACCTGGTGCAGCTCGTCGACAAGGCGCTGTTCACGCCCGGCGTCGGGCACACCGTCGTGTACGGGATGTCGGCCAACAGGACCGTCTGGTGGGACAACCACGCCGCCGCGCACCTGGGCTTCGCGCCGAAGGACAGCTCCGAGGTCTTCCGCGCCCAGGTCGAGTCGCAGCCGCCCGTGCCGGCCGACGACCCGAACGCCATCTACCAGGGCGGCGGCTTCACCGCCCAGGGCCCCTTCGGCGACTGAG
>NZ_JBIQNC010000152.1:11076-12740 GCF_044462705.1 Xenophilus sp. | reverse complement strand
CTGATGCCGATGCCGATGCCGATGCCGATGCGGACGCTGATGCCGACGCGGACGCCGATGCCGATGCCGACGCGGATGCGGACGCCGATGCCGATGCCGATGCGGACGCTGATGCCGATGCGGACGCTGATGCCGACGCCGACGCCGACGCAGACGCCCTGCTCGATCCCGCGGACAGCCTCGCCGGCACCGCGACCGACGCCCTGGGCGACACGCTGGGCCTGGGCGACACCCTGGCACCCGTCGACCAGGTGGTCGACGGCCTGACCGACACGCTCAACAACGCGCTGGCGCCGCTGGTCGGCAGCGAATTCCAGCGCGACGATCCGAACGCGCTGGACCCGGTCGACAACTTCGTCGGCAGCATCGCCTCCCCGCTGGGCAGCAGCCTCGGCCCGACGGTCGACGGCCTGCTGGGCCAGGGCACCACCGCGTCCCTGGTCGGCTCGCTCGACAAGCAGGTGGACTACCTCACGGATGCGGTCGCCAACCTCGGCAACAACCTGCTGGGCGACAGCACGCCGCTCGGCAACGTCCTGGAGGGCCTCGGCCTGGAAGGCCTGAACGGCCTGACCGAAGGCGTGCTCGGCACCGACAGCCCGGTGGCATCGCTGCTGGAAGGCGTGCTGGGCGAAGACGGCGCGCTCGGCGGCCTGGTGGCCGAGGACGGCCTGGTCGGCGGCCTCGTCGGCCCCGACGGCCTGGTCGGCGGCCTGCTGGCCGAGGACGGCGTCGTCGGCAGCCTGCTGGGCGACGACGGCCCGGTGGGCAGCCTGGCCGACACCCTCGTCGGTGACGAGGGCGTCGTCAGCGGCCTGCTGGGCGGCCTGCTCGGCAGCGGCGGCGATGGCGGCGGCAGCGACGCGCTGCTCGACCCCGCGAGCCAACTGGTGGCAGGGGCGCTCGGCGAGGTCGGCGACCTGCCGCTGGTGGGCGACCTGGGGCTGGGCGACGTCCTCGCACCGCTGGGCGGGGCGGTCGACGGCCTGACGGACACGGTCAGCAACGTGCTCGCGCCGGTGCTGGGCAGCGGCTTCGATCCGGACACGCCGAACGGCCTCGACGGCGTGGACAACCTGGCCGCGGGTGTGCTCGACACCGCGGGCGGGCTGGTCGCCCCGCTGACCGACCAACTGCTCGGCGAGGGCGCCACGGACGCCGTGCTGGGGCTGGTCGGCACGCAGGTGGACTACCTCACCGACGGCGTCAGCCACCTGGTCGACGGCGTCCTGGGCGGCGACCTGCTGGGCGGGGTGCTCGGCGAGGACGGCGTCGTGGGTGGCTTGCTGGGCGGCGATCTGCTTGGTGGTGACCTGCTCGGCGGCGTGCTGGGCGAAGACGGCGTCGTCGGTGGCCTGCTGGGCGGCGACCTGCTCGGTGGCGACCTGCTCGGCGGTGTCCTCGGTGAGGATGGCGTCGTCGGCGGCTTGCTGGGTGGTGACCTCCTCGGTGGCGACTTGCTCGGCGGCGTGCTGGGCGAGGACGGCGTCGTCGGTGGCCTGCTGGGCGGCGATGCGCTCGGTGGCGACCTGCTCGGCGGTGTGCTGGGCGAGGACGGCATCGTCGGCGGCCTGCTGGGTGGCGATGCGCTCGGTGGCGACCTGCTCGACGGTGTGCTGGGCGAGGACGGCGTCGTCGGTAGCCTGCTGGGCGGCGATCTGCTC
>NZ_JBIQNC010000152.1:6377-10976 GCF_044462705.1 Xenophilus sp. | reverse complement strand
CGGTGTGCTGGGCGAGGACGGCGTCGTCGGTAGCCTGCTGGGCGGCGATCTGCTCGGTGGCGACCTGCTCGGCGGCGTGCTGGGCGAGAACGGCGTCGTCGGTGGCTTGCTGGGCGGCGATGCGCTCGGTGGCGACCTGCTCGGCGGTGTGCTGGGCGAGGACGGCGTCGTCGGTAGCCTGCTGGGCGGCGATCTGCTCGGTGGCGACCTGCTCGGCGGCGTGCTCGGCGAGGACGGCATCGTCGGCAACGTGATCGACACGGTCGCCGGCGAAGACGGCCTGGTCGGCAGCCTGCTCGGCGGCGACGCGCTCGGTGGCGATCTGCTCGGCGGCGTGGTCGGCGAAGGCAGCATCGTCGACAGCGTGATCGACACGGTCGCCGGCGAGGACGGTCTGGTCGGCAACCTGATCGACACGGTCGCCGGCGATGGCGGCCTGGTCGGCGGTCTGCTGGGCGGCGACGCGCTCGGCGGCGACCTGCTCGGCGGTGTGGTCGGCGAGGACGGCCTCGTCGGCAACCTGATCGACACCGTCGCCGGCGAAGACGGCCTGGTCGGCAGCCTGCTGGGCGGCGACGCGCTCGGCGGCGACCTGCTCAGCGGCGTGCTCGGCGAGGACGGCCTCGTCGGCAACCTGCTCGGCACCGTCGCCGGCGCCGACGGCGGCCTGCTGGCCCCGGTGACCAGCCTGCTGTCGGGCAACGAGAGTGGCGGCGCCCTGGCGCCGGTGGACAACCTCCTGCGCGGCCTGCTGGGCTGATGCAGCCAGCGCGGCCGCATCCGCGGCCGCGCGCTCCCCCTCCTGCGAGACGCAACATGACAGATCACCACCGACTCCATCACCGCCTGGCACCCCTGCTGGCGCTGGCCGCCGTGGTCGCCGGCTGCGCCAGCGGCCGCCCGGGCCAGGACGACACGAACTACTACTACTCCAACCGCCAGAGCCCGTCGACCGTGGCGCCAGTCGTGGCGCGGCCGGCGCCGATGCCGCGCGCGCCCGGCCCGCAGGGCGTGGCCCGCATCGTCTACTTCGACTTCGATCGCTTCGAGGTGAAGCCCGAATACCGGGACGTGGTGCAGGCGCACGCCGACTACCTGCGCAGCCGGCCCCAGGCGCGCGTGGTGCTCGAAGGCCACACCGACTCGCGCGGCGGCCGCGAGTACAACCTCGCGCTGGGCCAGCGCCGCGCGGATGCGGTGGCGCAGCGCATGCGCCTGGGCGGCGCCAACGGCGCGCAGATCGACACCATGAGCTGGGGCATGGAGCGGCCCGCGTCCAACGAGCTCACCGAGGCCGGGCACCAGCTCAATCGCCGCGTCGAATTCGTCTACCGCTGAGGTCGCCGCGGCCCATGTCCGCCCTGCCATCTCCTCCCGCCTTGGACGACCTGCCGGAAGGCAGGTCCGACGACGGCGCCGAGCGGACGCCGCTGGACCTGCAGCAGATGCTGCAGGCCTGCCGCGAGCGCATCGCCCCCGTCTGCACGGAGGTGCCGGCGCCCTTTCCGGCGTTCACGCTGATCTTCTCGGTGACCGACGGCCAGCGCCGCGCCCGCGTCACGCACGTGCGCGGCGACAGCTTCGACGACGCCTGGTCCGAAGGCGCCCGCCAGGTGCTGAAGGACGCCGGCGCGCGCGCCCTGGCCTCGCCCTGGCTGCGGGTGGACTGGGTGGAGGGCGTGAGCAAGCTGGCCTGGGGCCAGTTCGAGGCCCACCTGAAGAACGTCAAGCGCAACTACTTCCGGCTCGGCCTGGCGCTGGACGCCGGCTTCGACCGCCTGCTGACCGAGCAGGAGCTCAACGCCAACGCGATGCTCTACGCCGGCCCGCAGGTGGCGAGCGCGCAGTTCAACAAGAACAACTTCGAGATCTACCTGCGCACGCGCTTCCCGCACGAGCCCACGGCCGACTTCGACGCCGCGCGCGAGGTCTACCTGCTCGCCACCGCCGGCGTGTTCTGCCAGGACGACGGCGTGGTGCACCGGCTGGCCGGCCCCGGGCTGGACGCCGGCCGCCGCCAGATGCCGGCGCTCACCGCCCGCAGCACGCTGGCGCTGGTGGCCGGCGGCAGCGGGCACCTGGCGCGGCAGGTGCAGCCCAGCGGCCAGTTCGTCTACGGCCTGTTCCCCTGCTTCGACCGCCGCATCCCCGGCTACAACACGCTGCGCCACGCCAGCTCGCTCTACGCGATGCTGGAGGCCTGGGAGCTCACGCGCGATGCGGCGCTGATGCAGGCCATCGAGCGCAGCCTGGCCTTCATGTGCGGGCAGCTCATCCGCGAGCGCGTGCTGCCCGACGGCACCCACGCCGCCTTCCTGGTGGACGTGGCCGACGAGATCAAGCTGGGCGGCTGCGCCGTCTGCCTGCTGGCGCTGGCCAAGCACGCCGAGGCCACCGGCAGCCGCGAGTGGCTGGCGCTGATGGAGCGGCTGGCGCAAGGCATCGGCTTCATGCAGGACCGCGCCAGCGGCCGCTTCGTCCACGTGCTGCACGCGCACGACCTGTCGGTCAAGCAGGCCTCGCGCATCGTCTACTACGACGGCGAGGCCGCCTTCGGCCTGATGCGGCTGTACGCGCTGACGCGCGACCCCCGCTGGCTGCTCATCGTGGAGCGCGCCTTCGAGCACTTCATCGCCAGCCAGCACTGGCAGGCGCACGACCACTGGCTGAGCTACTGCGTGAACGAGCTGACGCGCTGGCGGCCGCGCGAGAAGTACTTCCGCTTCGGCATCCAGAACGTCGCCGGCTACCTGGACTTCGTGCTCGACCGCAAGACCACCTTCCCCACGCTGCTGGAGCTGATGCTGGCCGCGCGCCAGATGCTCGAACGGCTGCAGGAGCTGCCCGAACTGCGCCACCTGCTGGACGAGGTGGACCTGGACAAGTTCCATCGCGCGCTGGACTTCCGCGCGCACTACCTGCTCAACGGCGTGTTCTGGCCCGAGCTGGCGATGTACTTCCGGCGCCCGGCCTCCGTGGCCGGCGCCTTCTTCATCCGGCACCACTCGTTCCGCGTGCGCATCGACGACGTGGAGCACTACCTGTCCGGCTTCGTCGGCTACCACCGGCTGCTGGTGGCGCGCGAGGCGGCGACCCACGACGACGCCGTCGCCGGCGGGCAGTGGAGCGCCGAGGAACTGGCGCAGGCCGCCGGCGGCCGGTGGGTCGTGCCGCCGCCGCCGGGTTGGCGCGCCTCGGGCGTGGCGCCGCGCCTGTCGGCGCAGCGCAGCCACGTGCTGTGCGTGGAAGACACCGCGCGCAGCGGCCGCGGCGCGCTGGTGCGCTCGCTGCAGAGCGCGCTGCGGCCGGCCGCCGCCATCCTGTGCAGCGATGCCGCGCCGCACCTGCACCGCGGCACCCCGCTGCTGCAGGTGGACGACGTGGCCCGGGCGATGCTGGCGCTGGGCGCGCGGGCGCGGGCGCGCTACGAAGGCCCGGTGGCCGGCATCGTCAGCGCCGGCGAGCCCAGCCGCCTGGCCGCCCTGCTCGCGGGCGCGCTGGGCGTGCAGGGCCCGGTGGCCCAGCCCGAAGGCAACACGCGCACGCCCAAGGGCACGGCCTGGAGCCTGTGCTGCATGCCGCGCTCGGCCGCGGCGTGGGTGGTCGACGTCGGCCGTTCGCCGCCGCCGGCCCTGTTGCGGCTGCTGCAGCCCACGGTGCTGGTGCTGCCGCCGGCCGCCGCCGCGCCCGGCGAAAGCGCCGACGAGCATGCGCGGGCGCGCGGCTCGCTGATGCGCGGGCTGGCGCCCGGCGTGCACCTGGCGGTGGGCGACCCTCGCGATGCGGCAGCGCTGCGTGCTGCAGGCCACACCGGCCGCGTGCTGGCCTACGGCGAGCACGCCGACGCCCATGTGCGGCTGCTGGGCGTGCACCAGGGCGAGGTACGGCTGCTGGTGCAGGGCGTCCCGCTGCAACTGCACCTGAAGGCCGCCGGGCTGAACGTCGGCATCGACGTGGCCGCCGCGCTGGCGGCGGTACTGGCCCTCGGGCTGGCGCCGGCCGAGGCGCTGCGCGCGCTGGGCCGCTCGACGCAGGAGGACGAACTCGGACCCTTCCACCGCATCCCGGTGGGCGACGGCGCCTTCCACCTGATCGACCAGAGCTACGACGCCAACCCTGCTTCGATGCGCGCCGCGCTGGCCCTGCTGGGCCAGGCGCCCTGCCCGCCGGCGCAGCGCGTGGCCCTGCTGGGCGACATGCAGGGCAGCGGCCACATGGGCCAGGCCCAGCACGAGGCACTGGCCGAGCCGCTGCTGCAGGCGCAGCCCGACCGGGTGCTGCTGATCGGGCCGCTGATGCACTTCCTGCACCTGCGCATCAACGGCCGCGTGCAGTCCCACTGGTTCGCCGACGTGGCGGCGCTCTCCGACGCGCTGGGCGACATGCTGCGCCCGGGCGACTGGGTGCTGGCCAAGGCGTCGCGGCCCATGCGCCTGGGCCGCCTCACCCGCGCACTGAAGACGCTGGCATGACGACCGACTCCATCGCAGGCCGGCTCGAACGCCTGGGCATCCTCGACGCCCGCGAGGAGCCGGACCCGGCCTGGTACCGCGTGCTGCGCTTCGTGTGCATCTGGCTGTACCTGATGCTGTTCTGCGC